>JAKOVA010000223.1 GCA_029782335.1 Actinomycetes bacterium
CTCGATCAGGCGGCGGTCGATCGCCACCAGCGACGTGGTGATCGAGAGGATCATGAACGGCAGGAACACCTGGGTGCCGCCGATGATCAGGCCCATGTAGTTGCCAGAGAGCGCCAGCGGCTCGTCGATCAGGCCCGATCCGATCAGCAGTTCATTGAGCAGCCCTTTCCTGCCGAGAATGAGCAACCAACCGTAGGTGCGCACCACGGTGTTTACGAGCAGCGGCGCCGCGACCAGGAAGTACAGCAGCCCGCGCCACTTCGGCGGCGCATCGGCAATCGCGGCGGCGACCGGAAAACCGAGCACGATGCACGACACCGTCACCAGGGCTGCCGCGCCGAACGTCTGCAGGAAGATCTGCGCGTAGACGCCGCCCTGCACGATCGACGCATAGTTGCCTAGCGTGAATCCGGGAAGGATCTGCCCGAAGTCCTCGCGCCGGAAGCTGATGACCGCCATCTCCAGCACGGGCAGCACGAGGAGCACCACGATCAGGACCAGGCCCGGACCGAACAGGAGCCCGGTGATCCAACCCCGCCTGGCGCGGCGCGATGCGTCGCTCATTGCGGTTCAGCGCGGAAAGGCAACCCGGCAGCCGGCCAGCGAGGCCAGCGCCGCGCCGCCGGGCGGGAGTTCGGCGGAAGGCGCGCCGAGGCTTCGAGCCTTTAGCGACTCGCCGTTGGCGAGGCGCACGAGGTACAACGTCGAGCCGCCCTGGTGCGCGCAATCCTCGATCCGGCACTGCACACCGTGCGCCCCGCTCGCGGCAGGCAGGAGACTCACGTGCTCGGGCCGCACGACGAGCGTGATCGCGCCTCGCGCACCGTCGAGCGGCAGCGGCAGGAAATGGCCGCCCTCGAGCACGACACCACCTTGCGCCGCGTCGTACTCGCAACGAAGCAGAGTGACGTCGCCGACGAAGTCGGCTACGAACTCGTTGGCGGGCCGGTGGTAGATGCGCATCGGATCGTCGAGCTGCTCGATGCGCCCCGATCGCATCACCGCGACCCGGTCGGACAGGAACAGCGCCTCGTCCTGGTCGTGCGTCACGAAGAGGAAGGTCGTCCCGGTCTCCCGATGGATGCGCTTGAGCTCGACCTGCAACTGCCTGCGCAGCTTGAGATCGAGGGCCCCCAGTGGCTCGTCGAGCATCAGCAGTTCGGGACTCGTCGCGAGCGCGCGCGCGAGTGCGATCCGCTGCTGCTGCCCGCCGGACAGCTGGGCCGGCCGGCGATCGCGCAGGTCGGGAAGCCTGACCAGATCGAGCATGCGGTCGACTACGGTGCGCACCTCCGACTCCGCCTTGCGCTTGACGCGCAATCCGTACGCGACGTTCTCGGCGACGGTCATGTGCGGAAACAGCGAGTACTGCTGGAACACCATCCCGAGGTTGCGCTGGCGCGGCGGAAGCGCGGTCACGTCCTTCCCGTCGATGAGCACCGACCCCGAGTCGACGCTCTCGAGCCCTGCGATGATCCGCATCAGCGTGGTCTTTCCGCAGCCGCTTTCGCCGAGCAGGGTCATGAACTCCCCGTCGCGGATGTCCAGACTGATGTCGTCCGCCGCGGTCGTGCCGCCAAAGCGCTTGACGATATGGCGCGCGGAGACCTTGAGCCGTGGCGAACGGCCCGGCGCCTCGGCGATTGCCGCGGCGACGAGCGCGGTCATGGGCGCTTTCCGGCACTCGGGACGATCATCGTCTCGTCCGAGTGGTACTCCGGCTTCTCGTAGTAGTGCGGACCGTCGTAGATCTCGAGCAGCAGGCTGTCCTGGTGCGCCAGCGTGGGGCCGTGCGCGTTGTCCTTGGGGTTCATGTAGAAGTCGCCGGGGCGCAGCACGATTCGGCTGTCCGTGTACTCGTACTCGCCCTCGATGCAGTACATGAACTGGTTCGACGCGTGCGTGTGCTTGACCGGAATGCCCGACCCCTTCGGGAATTCGACCAGTGCGATGCTCGCGCCGGTGTCGGGGTGCACCCAGAGAAAGTACTGTCGCAGCGGGGTGGTCGGGAACGTGATCCACCCGTCGGGATCGAGTTCGTCCATGCGGACGAGGATCTCCCCCAGCGGCGACTTGACGTGGATTTTCTTAGAGTCCATGGGTCGGATGTCCTGTTGCCGAGTTCTGGCCTGCGACCGGGGTCAGGCGTTGACGAAGCCTTCCAGATGCGCCCGCATCGCGACGACCGCGTTGTCGGGCCTGTGTTCGGCGACCGCCTTCAGGATCGCCTCGTGCTGGGCCTGAACGGCCTGGTACTCGGTGCGATCGGCGATCGGGATGAACCAGAGCAACGTGGATCGCTGGTGCAGGGATTCGACGACTTCCGCCAGTACCGGGTTACGGCTCATCCGGGCCAACGCGCGGTGGAACTCCTGGTCGAGTCGCAGCAACCCGTCACGATCCGAAGCCGCGATCAGTCCGCGGCCCGTCGCCAGCAGCGCCCGCGTCGCCTCGATCTCGGCGTCGGTCGCCCGATCCGCCGCGAGCCGGACCACGGCTTCCTCCAGCGGCCTGCGTGCCTCGACGAGATGGCGGATGTCGGTCGGAGACCAGGTACGGACGAGCACGCCCTTGCGCGGACGAATGTCGACCAGGCCGTCGTACTTCAGCCGATGAAGGGCCTGGTGAATCGGCGTGCGTCCGAAGCCGGTGGTGGCGGCAAGTTCCTGCTCGTTCAGGAACGAGCCCGGCCCCAGTTCCATGCTGAGGATCTTCCACTTGAGCAGCCGGTACGCATCGTCGGCGAGCGAGCCTGAGACAGTCCGCGCGGAGCTCTTCGCGTCTTTGCGGCGACGTTTTCCGGCCAGGGTCGGTTCGAGCACGCGCGTCTCTCCTGCACTTCGTGGCCAGTCTACTGAGATTCCATTTGATATGTCAACTGATGTATCAGGCACTGCCGCCCGCGCCCTGATGCCCCCCCAACCTAGCCCGGGACAACCGCGTTGGCGAGCGTTCCGACCCCGCTCACCTGCACCTCGACCCTGTCCCCGTCTTTCATGAACATCGGCGGACTGCGCCGCATGCCGACGCCCCCCGGCGTCCCGGTCACGATCACGTCTCCGGGCTCCAGCGTCGTGAATGACGAGATGAAGCTGATCAGCTTCGGGATCGGAAAGATCATCATGTCCGTCGTCGCGCGCTGGACCTCCTGGCCGTTGAGCCTGGTGACGATCTCGAGCGTCGAGTCGGCGGACAGCTCGTCCGTGAGGGTCAGCCACGGGCCAAAGGCGCCCGTGGAGGGGAAGTTCTTGCCAGCAGTCCACTGCGACGTGGCGAGTTGCCAGTCGCGGACCGAACTGTCGTTGTAGCAGGCGTATCCGGCGACGTGCTCGTAGGCGTGCTCTTCGGGAATGCGGCGACCGCGCCGGCCCACCACCAGTGCGATCTCGCCCTCGAAGTCGAACTGGCTCGATTCCGCCGGGCGAACGAGCGGACGCAGGTGACCGGTTTGCGACTCGGGCAAGCGCAGGAAGAGCGCCGGGTCGGCGGTCTTCGGGCGGTTGCCCTCCAGGCGGTGCTCCTCGTAGTTGAGGCCGGCGCAGATGATCTTTCCCGGATTCGGAACCACCGGCAGGAACACGACTTCGTCCTGACGGAAATCGGCTACGCAGGCGTGCAACGCGCGCCGCGCGGCCTCCAGGCCGTCACCGACGAGGAGCGACCTCAGGTCCGGGTAGGCGCGACCGAGGCGGGCCTGCAGGTCGATGATCCGGTCGCCCTCGACCGCGCCGAAACTCGCGCCGCGTGGCGTGACGTAGCTGGCCAGCTTCATGATCGTGCCCCGCGCCGGATCAGCCGCTGCAACCCGCGTGCGCGATCGTGTCGATCTCGAGGAGGATCTGCGGCGTGCCGAGCGCCGCGACCTGCACCAACGTCGACGTCGGGAAGTCTCCGGTGAAGAACTCCTTGCGCGCGCGCCAGATCTCCTTGTTGTCCTTCATGTCGGTGACGTAGATCACCATCTTGACCACGTCGTCCATCTTCGCACCGGCTGCCTCGAGGCAATGGCGGATCTTGGTGAAGATCACCCTCGCCTGCTCGTAGGCGTTGTCTCCCTGGATCGTCACGAGGTCGTTGGCACGGGAGGTCATTCCGGACACGTAGACGGCGTCGCCCACGCGCAGGCAGTTGGACCAGTGTCCGGGCGGGTACTCCGCGACGTGCGGCGAGACGTGACGTACTTTCCTGGATGCCATGCAGTTCTCCTCGAAGCGAATCGATGATCGAAAGTTGGTGGACGCCGCGTCAGTCGACGCGCGCGCCCGAGATGCGGACCGCCTCGCCGTAGCGAGCCGATTCGTCCTTCATGTAGCGACTGAACTCCGCCGCCGTGGAGCCGATCGTGTCCACGCCGATCGCGCTCAGCTTCTCCTTGACCGCAGGGTCGCGCAGCGCCGCGACGAACGCCGCGTTGAGTCGCGACACGGCTTCGGCCGGGGTGCCGCTGCGCACCACCAACCCGTACCACGACTTCGACGTGAAGCCGCCGAGGCCCGCTTCGGCGAACGTGGGCACGCCCGGCAAGGTCGGCACACGCCGCTCGCTGGCGACCGCGATCGCCTTCAGCTTGCCGGTCTGGACGTGCGCGACGGCGAGCGGCAGGTCGGTCAACATCGCGTCGACCTGGCCGCCGATCAGATCGGTCGTCGCGGGCGCGACACCCTTGTAGGGGACATGCACCATCTCGAATGCCGCCGCCTTCTTCAGCAATTCGAATCCGAGGTGCCCGGACGAACCATTGCCGAACGAGGCGAAGGTCGCACCGCCCTTGCGGCGCTGCGCCCACTCGACAAACTCGCGGAGGTTCGTCGCCGGCACCGAGGGATGCACGACCAGCACGTGCGGATTCGACGCCATCAGCGTAACCGGCGTGAAATCGCTCGCCGGATCGAACGGCATCTTCGAGATGAGATGCGGATTGATGATGAAACTCGCGGCGACGAACAGCAGCGTATGGCCATCGGGCGCCGCGCTTGCCGCCGCCTGCGACCCGATCAGCGTTCCGGCTCCCGCCCGGTTCTCCACCACCACCTGCTGTCCGAGTTGCCGGGATACGTGCTCGCCGAGCGTGCGCGCGAGCGTGTCGCCCCCGCCACCCGGCGCGTAGGGAACGATGAACCGGATTGGCTGCGACGGGGTCCACTGAGCCAGCGCAGGCGATGCGGACAGCGCGACGCACGCGATCGCGCCGGCAAGTGTGGCAAGCAGTTTCATCGGCAGACTCTTCCTTCTCTCAGTGGTGATCGGAACGCTCGCTGGCGGCATCGATGCCCGCCTGCAACCGCGCGAAGTTGTTCCTTAGCGAACCGATGTGCTCGACCATCAGTCGCCGTGCCGCGGCCGGATCGTGGCGCGCGATCGCGTCCACCAGCGCCGCCAATTCGTCCATCGTGCGGTCGTCCTCGTAGCGGCCGACCAGCGGCGCGAACCACAGGCGCATCGATCGATCGAGCAGCAGGCTGGCGAAATCGGCCAGCAGCCCGTTTCCGGACGCCTGGTAGATCCGTTGATGAACGGCGCGGTCGATCTCCATGCATCCATGGCGATCGCCCGCGCGATGTCGCTTCCTGCCGATGGCGAGAAGCCGGCGAAGCTCGTCGACGAGCGTCTCGTCGGCGCGCGCCGCGGTGGACTCGGTCAGGTGAGGTTCGACCAGCAGCCGGGCGTTCCAGAGTTCGACGAAGCTCTCGATGGTCTCGCCACGGATCACGATGTTCTTGCGCGGGACGATTTCGACGAGACCCTCGCGATGCAGGCGATGCACCGCGATATGCACCGGATTGCGGCCCAGTGCCAGACGCTCGCACAGCCCGGCCTCGGTCACGCGATCGCCGGCCTTCAGGTCGCCGCGCAGGATCAGCTGCTTGATCGCCGTGTAGGCCTGCTCGCTCAGCGATGTCCTGCGCGGGGCTTTGGTGGCGGCGCGCTTCGCGGGCGCGGCGGTGATCGGGGCCATTCGGGTCGACGGT
>JAKOVA010000072.1 GCA_029782335.1 Actinomycetes bacterium
GTCGGAGAAGATGACCCCGAAGCTCACCAGATACACGATCATCACCGGCAGCAGGATCGGGAACGCCATGTTCTGGGCGTCCTCGGCGCGGCTCACGGTCGACCCGGCGGCTCCGAGCACGAAGCAATAGAACGTGTAGCCCAGCATCAACCACACGATCGCCGCGGGAAGCGCTGCGGGATCGAGTTGGTCGAGGAACGACGCACCCGTCACCGCGCCGGCGACCACTCCGGCGGCAACCAGCAAGACGGCGTGGAGCAAGGCCGCGAGGCCGATACCGATGACCTTCCCGGTGAGCAGGGAGCGCGGCGTGATGACCGCGAGCAGCACCTCGGCCACGCGACCCGACTTCTCCTCGGTCACGCCGGTGAGCACCCATGCGCCGTACACCTGGAGGAGGACGAACAGCACGATGTTCGCGACCATCGCGGTGCCCTGGCGCGCCGAGCGGCCCTCCTCGACCTGTTCCAGCGACCGCACCGCGGGTGGCTTCGCCTCCAACACGGCACGAACACCCTCCGCGTCGAGTCCGCTCTCGTCGAGGCCCCGCTGGAGCCGCAGCGAGCTACGGACCCCGGCGACGAGACGCGCGGTGCCGCCGACGTCGCCCGCCTGGAGTGCGGTCCGAACCACGATTCGCCCAGCGGTATCGACACCGGCATCGAGCGTGCCGTCCTTGATCTGGCGCTCGAGCGCAGCGTCGTCGCGAAGGACCGAGACTCGGATCTCGACCCCGGCGCCTCGCGCTGCGCCACGAAGCGTTCCGACTGTGGATCGAGGCTCCGGCCCAGCGACTCCGACGTGCACCACATCGGGGCCCGACACCAGCCCGGGGACCACCACGACGGCGACCACCGCCAGTGCCGAGAGCACGAGCAAGGCCCAGAACCCCTTGCGCCGAGTTCGCTCCCGGAACTCGCGGACGGCAACCAGCGTGGTCTGGTTCACCGCCGAACCGCCTCACGGAAGACCTCGGACAGCCGCAGGCGCTCGAAGCCAAACCGACGGACCGGGCCCGCGGCACGCGCCGCGTCGAGAATCGACTGCGGATCGACACCGCCGGCCACGCGGAGCCGGACCACATCCCGATTCGTTTCGGCGACCTCGACACCGTCGAGGCCTTGCGCCCACCTGCCGCCGGTGCCGGCGACTTCGACCTCCAGCCGCGGCTCCGGTCCGCTGGTGAGCTCGTCAACGGTGCCGGTCGCAACGAGACGGCCTGCGTCGATGATCGCGACCCGATCGCAGAGGTCTTCCACCAGATCGAGCTGATGGCTCGAAAAGATCACCGTCGCACCCTGGGAGGCGACCCCTCGCAATACGTCGGACAACACGTCGACGGCAACCGGATCCAACCCGGAGAACGGCTCGTCGAGAACGACCACCTCCGGCTGGTGAAGCAGCGCTGCGGCGAGTTGCACGCGCTGCTGGTTGCCGAGGGAGAGGTCCTGCACCGGCGTCGCAGCCCGATCGACGAGTCCGAGACGCTGCAGCCAGTCGTCAACCGCCGCGCTCGCGCTGCCACGGTCGAGGCCGTGGAGACGCCCGAGGTAGGCGAGCTGATCACGCACACGCATCGCTGGATACAGCCCGCGTTCCTCCGGCAGATACCCAAAGCGGCGCCGCGCCGAGCGGTCGAGGGGTCGACCCTGCCAGCGGACCTCACCGCCGTCGAGTGCGGTCAGCCCGAAGATCGCCCGCATCGCCGTCGTCTTGCCGGCGCCGTTCGGCCCGAGGAACCCGAACATCAGACCAGGTGGCACGTCGAAGCTCAGGCCATCGAGCGCGCGGACCTCCCCGAAGACTCGAACCAGCGCGTCCAACTCCAACATGGCTCCAGCACCGTAACGCCCCCCCGATGGTGGCGCCGTGTGCCCTTGTAGCCTCGCCCGGGTGAACGAAACGACGGCGTCACCATCCGGACCAACGAACCGCCTCCCCGACGCTGGCAGCGCCGCGGCGATCGTCGCTGCGCTGGACCGTCCCACGAAAGTCAAGCTGCTCTCCGGGAAGGCGACCTTCGCGCTCGAGGGACTCCCCGGACACGGGCTCGACCCGATCGCCGTGAGCGACGGCCCCCACGGCCTCCGTCACCAGCCACGCGACGGGGACCACCTCGGGTTGCAGGGGTCCCTGCCGGCCACCTGCTTCCCGACCGCCGCCGCGCTCGGGTCCTCGTGGGATGTGGACCTTCTCGACGAAGTCGGCCGGGCGATCGGCGCAGAGGCAGTCGACCAGGGTGTCACGGTCGTGTTGGGGCCCGGTCTGAACATCAAGCGCCATCCCGCCGGAGGCCGCTCTTTCGAGTATCTCTCCGAAGACCCGTTCCTCAGCGGCAAGCTCGCCGCCGCGATGGTGCGGGGTGTCCAATCGCACGGAGTCGGGACGAGCATCAAGCACTTCGCCGCCAACAACCACGAGTCGCACCGGCTCATCGTCGACGCTGTGGTGGACGAACGCACCCTGCGGGAGATCTACCTGACGGGCTTCGAGATCGCCGTCAAGGAGTCCGCGCCGTGGACCGTGATGTGCGCGTACAACCTCGTGAACGGCGTGTATGCGTCGGAGCACACCGAGTTGCTCACGACCATCCTGCGCGATGAGTGGGGTTTCGAGGGTCTCGTCATGACCGACTGGGGAGCGGCGAACGACCGGGTCGCCGGCATCCGTGCGGGCCTCGACCTGGAGATGCCCACCAGCGGAGGAGCGTTCGACCCGGCAGTGCTCGCCGCCCTCGACGACGGCAGCCTCACCGAGGACGAGGTCGACCGGTGCGCGACGCGGGTCGTGCAGCTCCTCCAGCGCGCCCGACGCGACAGCGTTGCGGCCGACTACGACGCGCACCACCAGCTCGGCCGCCGCGCCGCGGCAGCGGGGTCGGTGCTGCTCACGAACAACGGCGTGCTTCCTCTCCACCCGACGCCCGCGGCGATCGCCGTGGTCGGCGCGTTCGCGACCGAACCGCGTTATCAGGGTGCCGGCAGCTCACAGGTCAATCCCACCCGGTTGGACTCCCTCCTCGACGAGCTCCGCTCGCGGGTCGGTACATCGGTCTCGACGAGCTACGCGGCGGGTTACGACGCACGGACTGGTGAGACCAACGACACGCTGATCGACGAGGCGGTCGGGGTGGCTGCGGCCGCCGACGTGGTGATCCTCTGTGTCGGGCTTCCGGCCGCATGGGAATCGGAGGGATTCGACCGGACAACCCTCGACCTTCCCGCCGGTCATGTGCGACTGATCGAGGCGCTCGCCGCACAGTCGACCCCGGTCGCCGTCGTGTTGAGCAACGGCGGTGTCGTGCACATGCCCTGGGCGGACCGCGTCGACGCGGTCCTCGAGTGCTGGCTCGGCGGCCAAGCCGGGGCGGGTGGCGCGGTCGACGTGCTCGTCGGCGACGCCGAGCCGGGTGGCCGCCTCGCAGAGTCGATCCCCTTCCACGTTGCGGCACTTCCCGCCGACCGGAACTTTCCGGGTTCGCCACGTCAGGTCCAGTACCGCGAGAGCCTCTATGTGGGGTACCGGTTCCACGACACCGCCGGGGTTCCGGCGAAGTTCCCCTTCGGTCACGGCCTGTCCTACACCCGCTTCGAGTGGTCCGACTTCAGCGTCGAGGGAACCGGCACCGACCTCGTGGTCAGCCTCGTCGTCGCCAACGTCGGAACCCGCGCCGGCAGCGACGTCGTGCAGGTGTACGTCCGAGACCCCGAGGCGACCCTGCATTGCCCCGACAAGGAACTCAAGGGCTTCCGCAAGGTGCACCTCGAGCCGGGCGAATCGAGCCGGGTCGAGATCGCGTTGGACCGGCGCGCCTTCGCGGTGTGGGACGTTGCCGCACACGACTGGCTCGTCGAGGCCGGCGCGTTCGAGATCCTCGTCGGTCGCTCCTCGACCGACATCGTGACGACGATCAGGGGCGACATCGACTCCCCCGACACCATCACGGCGGCACCTCGTCCCAGCGGCTTCGTCGCGACCGACGAGGAGTTCCGGGAGATGTACGGCAGGCCGATCCCATCGGTGCCCCCGACACGGCCGTTCCATCGGAACTCGACCTTGGAGGAGATGAGCTCCACTCGCCTCGGTCGCCTCGTGGAGGCTGCCGTCGTCCGGGAATCGGTCCGGCGCGCAGCACACGAGTTCCCCGACCCCGACGACGCCACACTCGAGATGATCCGCAGTGCCGTTCGCGAAGGACCCGCCCGGGCGCTCGTCCTGCTGAGCGGCGGCCTCGTGCCCTTCGACGCGATCGACGCGTTGATCGCCGGTTGCAACGGGGACCGGCGCGCTGCGAGCGCGGCGATCCGCCGGCTGGTCAAGCGGAAGCAGCGTTCGGGCTGAGCTCGCCCCGCAGGTTCGCGATCACCGCCGCGGACACGGTGTCGGGAGCCTGTTCAACCAGCCAGTGACCAGCGTCGGGAAGCGTCTCGAAGCGATACGGGCCGCTGACCCAGCGCTCGGTCATTGCCGCGGCAACCGGCCCGAGCGCGAAGTCACGCGCGCCGTAGAGATACAGCGTTCGCACCGGAACGCGCCCAGGGCCCCGTGACGGACCAAACGGCAGCGCCCGATACCAGTTGAGCATCGGCGTGGCGGCGTCTGAGTCCAAGAGGCGGCAGCTCACGGCCGCCTGCTCCGCAGGAAGGCCGGAACCCACGAGCTGTCGCTTGAAGAAGCGCTGTCCGAACTTCCCACGGAGGAACGCCTCGGGCAGCCACGGCGGTTGGAAGGCGAGCATGTACCACGAGTCGAGCAACTGACGGCTCCGCACCAGCGAGCGGATCATCGCCTGTGGGTGCGGTGTGGCCAGGACGCTCAGCGACTGCACCCGCGCCGCGTGCGCCGCCCCGAGTTGCCAGGCCACCGCACCGCCCCAGTCGTGTCCCACGACGTGGAAGCGCTCGACGCCGAGCGCGTCGGCTGCTGCGATGACGTCGCCCGCCAGCGTCTCGAGCGCGTAGTCACGCCGACGTGTCGGCCGCGCTCCCGGCGAGTAGCCGCGTTGGTCGGGAGCAACGACCCGGTATCCCGCACCGGCGAGAGCACCCGTGATCGGCCGCCACATCGTGCGGTCCTGAGGGAAGCCGTGCAACAACACGACGAGCTCGTCACCCTCGCCGGTGTCATCGACATCGAAGGTCCACCCGTCGTGGGAGAAGGAATGAATCGAGCCCATCTGCGGATGCTATGAGCAGCAGGTGGGTAGGTTGGGCTCGTGAGCAGCGTCCGGGTTGCACGCATCTACGACGATCCCTCCCCCGAGGACGGCCTCCGGGTCCTCGTCGACCGTCTCTGGCCTCGTGGCATCAGCAAGGAACGCGCAGCGCTCGACGAGTGGTGCAAAGAGGTTGGGCCGTCACACGAGCTTCGCCGCTGGTACGCGCACGACCCCGAGCGGTTCGACGAGTTCACCGCCCGCTACCTCGACGAACTCGCCACGGGGCCACAAGCAGCGTCGGTGGCACATCTGCGTGAGCTCGCTGCCGGCGGGACCGTCACCCTGCTCACCGCCACCAAACGAGCGGACATCAGCGAGGCCGCGGTCCTCGCCGACCTGCTGGGTGGCGAGGACGCACCCGCCTGAGACCGTCGCCGCCCCCGACGGAGCGCCCGGGCCCGTCGGTCTCAGCGCAACGTCGCCGTGTCTCCGACGCTGATGCGACCCGGCTGCACCACCTCGACGTACAGCCCGAGATGATTCGCGTGGAGCTCTTCGATGGCCTGGTAGAGACCGGGCTGCCGCTCCAGCGCCGGATGACCCGCTCGGGCAGGCTGGGCGCGCAACGGCATCGCACACCGGACCACCGGCTGCATGACCCGAAGCACCGCCGTGCCGACCTCGAGCTCACGCCCGACCCAGTGGTCTTCGCTGAACGGAGCGTGATCACCACCGGCGTCGACGACCACGTTCGGACGGAACCGTCGGAGGTCCCAGTTGAGTTCGGGATAGCGGCTCGCGCACCACGAGACCGTTTCGCGGACGATGAGATGGAGCGGCGCGAGGTCGACGAACGCACCGGCAGGAGCGCCGATCTCGTAGTAGGTGGCGTCATCGTCGGGCGGGTCGAAGGTCATCTCGTAGGAGACCGTCACCGCGGGATCGGCCGCCTGCACACCACAGCGCACACCGACCCAGTCGCTCACGGCCGCATCAAGGTCGGGATCTCCCTCCGGGGTTGTGGGGAGCGCCCAACGAGCCGACCCTGGCCACCACATCTCGACGCCGTCGGTCTCCCCCTCGAAGAGGATCCGATACCGCTTGGCGCTCAACACATGCGCGCCGTCCTCGCTGATGAGACCCCAACGCCGATCCCCCGGGATGCCACCGGTCACCACGTCGAGCTCGTCGGCATTGATGCCTTGAAAGGACTTGACGGGATACCGGGCAAGAGAGGTGACCTGCATCGCGTTCAGACTCGCACAACTGCATAGACCAACGCGATGTCGTCACGTCGCGGTCGCCCGCGCGACAGGTCCATCACGGCGTCGGCGGACGCCTCAACGGCAGCGTCAGAGGTATCGCTGCGGGCCGCCAAGACGGCTGCCACCGCGTCGATTCCCTCGTCGATCGGCACGCTCGGCTCCTCGATCAACCCGTCGGTGTAGAGGCACAACGCAGTGGTGCCCGGCTCCAACACGACCTCGGTCTCACCCCGGCCGCCGAGTGGAGGGAGGCCGAGCAGGGGCTCTCGGCGAGCGTTCAGCCGGACGACCTGGCCGTCGGGTCGACGCATCAACGGCGGCGGGTGCCCCGCGATCGCATAGCGGAGGCGACCCGTGCTCACCGAGATCTCGACGAGAACCGCAGTGGTGTACCTCGCCGACTCCAGTTGCGACGTCACGAACTCATCGAGGCGGGACAAGACCGAGGACGGTGATGGATCTTCGAGCGCAAACGCACGGATGGCCACCTTCACCTGTCCCATGGTCGCTGCCGCGGCAAGGCCGTGACCGACCACGTCTCCGATGACCACGAGTCGGTCCGCTCCGCCGAGATCGATCACGTCGAAAAAGTCACCGCCGACCAGGAGCTGTTCGGCCGACGGCCGGTAGCGGGTCGCGACCGACAGTTGCACCGACGGCGTCGGCGCAACTGTCAGCAACGTGCGTTGCAGGGTGAGCGACACGTCGTGTTCGATCTCCCGGCGACGCGCCCGGTCGAGGGCGAGGGCCACCTGTGCCGCGAACCCACCCAGATCCAGCGGCGGGGTCTCCACGTCGAGGTCGTAGCCGATCGCCATCGCTCCAACGACCCGACCCGCGGACGGCAGCGGGAGCATCGTCGTCCGCCACGGGTGCTCACCAACGCCGGTGACTTCGACGACATGACGGGCCGCCACCTCGGCGGCGGTGGAGGTGGTCGGCGAGTCCACGATTCGGCTGATCCACTCGACCCACCTCGGATCGTCATCGGTCGCCTCGATGTCGAGCGCTCCCGATGCCGGGTCCGCTAACAACACCGCCACGCGGGAGGCGCCCAACGCCTCGGCGGCACGGGCGACGATCTGCTCCAGGATCTGGTCGGTCGACTCGGCCGCCGCGAGGGCGGTGACCAGCGCGGCCATCGCTACTCGACGGAGTTCCGCGCTACGAGCCGCAGTGGTTTCGGCCACCATGGCGACGATCCCGCCGTCAGAACGGCCCCCGGAGACCACTCGACGAGCACGTACCGCGAAGTACCGGGCGTTAGGGGCATCCGAACTCGTCACCTCGAGCGCACCGGAGGACTCGTCGCGCTCGGTCGCCGTCCGCAACGTCGAGACGATCCGATCCGCGAGCGACGCGCCGAGCACGACCGGCGACCCGTCGCCGATGAGCTCCAGCGCCCGCTGCGCCGGGTCGTTTGCCATCATGAGCCGGTCGTCGTGATCCACGACCGCGACCCCGGCCGGCAGCTGGTCGATCACCGCTGCGAGCTGCGCCCGCCCCTGTGAGAGCCGGCGACGAGCTCGGTCGAGACTGACCGCCGCTCCCACCGCTGCGGCGAGCGTGGCCGCAACCAGTACCCCGAGAACGATGAGCGAACGTCGGAACTGGTCGATCGCCGGCCGGTCGAGCCGGTCACGAGGGACCTCAATAACCATCGTCCATCCGGGGACGGTTGCTTTGGCGAACGCGACGACACGGTCCGTCGCGCCCGACGGTCCCACGGTCTCGTCGAGCAAGCCGTCGTCGTGGTTCCGTGCGGCGGATCGGATCGACGACGGCATCAGCGTTCCGAGACGAGCCGGGCCGGGAGCGAACACGGTCCGACCGTCCCGGTCGTAGACCGTCACCTCCGAGGTGCCGAACAGCCGCCGCAGCAGCACGGCATCGTCGATGCTCAACCTCACGCTTCCGGCGAGGGCCCCGTTTCGACGGCCGAGCGCGTCGAGTGTCGGGATCGCGACATTCAGCAGGTATCCGGCATCACGCCCCCACACCGCCTCCACGCCGACCGACCCGTTGAGCGCCGCCCGGACATCCACCCGATCGGGACGCGCCGTCGTCCCTCCACCTTCCGGTGCCGATGCGCCGTCGAGGCTGACCCAGCGCAGCTCCCCCGTGAATCCGAACTCTGTGGGATCGAGCGACGCGAGATAGGAGGCGATCCCCGCTTCGTCACCGGCGACGACGGACGGCATGGACGCCATCGTTCGGAGTTCCTGCCGCGCCGTACCCACCAGGTTCGAGACGAGGGTCGCCGCGGCTCGAACACTCCGAAGCTGCGCCGAGCGCGCCTCGCGCCGGCCGGTCTCGAGGTTCGCGCGAAGCGACCACACGGCGAAACCGGTGAAGAGGCTCAAGGCGATCGTGACTCCCGCCATGATCCGCAGGCCGAGGTTTCCGCGGATGGCGTCGCCGGACCGGGTCCTCAGGCGACGATCCATCGACGTGAGCCTAGAAGGACGCGGCGATCACGACCCGCGCCGATGGGGGCGATCCAAGATGACGGCTCTACCCTTGAACAACGTGGTCGGTGTCCTCCGCGCCCGCGCCGCGGTGATCGTCGCCGCCTGCCTCGCGGCGTCCTCGCTCGCCGTCGCAGCGGTCGATGCACAAACGACGACGACCACCACCCCACCCCAGACGAGCACCGTGCCGGGTGCCACCACCACCTCGTCGACCTCGACCACCCTGCTGCCCCCGGACGAACAGACGCCGGTCGACCCGCCCGCCGCAGCGGACCCGGAGATCCCCGCTGTCGGTGCCGGTGGCTCCAACGCGACGGTCAACCCGACCGACCTGTCGTCGCTTCACCCGACGGGTGACAACAGCGCGATCCCGGCCTCACCGCCGCGAGGACTCGTCGCCAGCCTCGAAGGCTCCCGACCCCTCGAACGACGTCTGGCCGCCGCGATGCTGATCCACGACATGGCCGGATCGAATCTGCGAACAGCCCTCGACACCATGGTCCACCGCGTCGTTGCGGAGTTCTCCGCACACCGGCGGGTCGAGGCCCTCAGCGCCGATCAGCGAGTCGCCGCGCAACAGGCGGCAGACGCGAAGGCCCGATTGCGGAGACTGGCTGCGACGGCGATCTCGGCGGGGGGCTCGCAGGTTTCGGCGCTGCTCGGTGCCCGCAACCCATCCGAGGCACGCGAGCGGTTGACCTCGCTCCAGAGCATCGCTGACATCACCGCGGCAGCTGCACGGGACCTCGAGATCGCCAACCGCAAGCTCTCCGACGACGCGAAACGCGCCGCGGAGGCGCTCGGTGGCGCAACGGCCGAGCGGGAACATGCGCAGGCGTTCCTCACGACGATGCACACCCGCTTCGAGCGGGCGAACCAGACACTCGAGGACGCTCGTGTCGCCGCTGGAGTCGGACCGCGAGCGGTGCCCGACATCCCGAACCGGATGCTCGTCGCCTACCTCCGAGCAGCGCAATGGAGCGCCCGGGTCGCTCCCGCCTGCCGGATGACCTGGTGGGTGTTGGCCGGGATCGGCCGGGTGGAATCCGGCCATGCCGGATCGGCCGCCATCGGGGCGGACGGCTCGACCTTCCCCCGCATCATCGGAATCGCCCTCGACGGGTCCAACGGAACCGCCGTCATCTCCGACTCCGACGGCGGAAGCCTTGACAACGACACCGAATCGGACCGGGCAGTCGGGCCGATGCAGTTCATCCCCTCGACCTGGCGCTCCTCGGGCGTCGACGCATCGGGAGACGGTGTTGCCGACCCCCACAACATCTTCGATGCCACATTCGCCGCGGCGCGGTACCTGTGTGCCGGGGCGCGTGGCCTCCCGGTCGACACCGAGGCGGGATTTCGGGCCGCGGCGTTCTCCTACAACCACTCGGCGTCCTATGTGCAGAAGGTGTGGGACGGCTCGGCGGGATACCGGGCGATCGCGGCGGCGAGCTGAGCGCCGCCGCCCGCGTGCTCAGGGAAGCTCTGCCGTCGCGACGGTGCCGATGCCGCCCCGTACGTTCTGTGTGACGACCACTCGCGTGGCGTGCGGCTGTACGGACCGATGCACTTCCGCGGCGATCTCAGCGGCAAGCGCCTCAGCGAAGATCGCCCGGTCGCGGAACCCCCAGAGATAGAGCTTTAGCGACTTGGACTCGATGCAGCGACGGTCGGGGCGATAGTCGATCTCGACCCGGGAAAAGTCCGGTTGCCCCGTCACCGGACACAGCGACGTCACCTCGTCGGTGCTGAACACCACGCTCGTACAACTCGGCGGAGCGTCGAACCACTCGAGATGATCGACCGGCGCCCGAACGTCTGCGCCGAGCAGCGAGTAATCACCCCCAGGACGGTCCGTCATCATGGGGCATCCTAGGGCGGTGCCGCTCGACCCATCGCCCGCTCCTCCCGCCGTCGTGCTCCTCAGCGGTGGACTCGACTCGACCACCGTTGCAGCGATCGCAGGACGCGAGGGCTACGCCGTCCATGCACTCAGCTTCGACTACGGGCAACGCCACCGGGCCGAACTCGACGCGGCCCGGAGGATCGCACGAGAACTCGATGTCGCTGCGCACCGTGTCGTGGCGATCGACCTGGCCGCATTCGGTGGCTCCGCGCTGACCAGCGACCTGGAAGTCCCCAAGGACCGCGAGCCCACGAAGATGGCCGACGACATCCCGATCACCTACGTCCCCGCACGCAACACGGTGTTCCTGTCGTTCGCGTTGGCGTGGGCCGAAGTGCTCGGGTCCACCGACATCTTCATCGGGGTCAACGCGCTCGACTACTCGGGATACCCCGACTGCCGGCCCGAGTTCATCGCCGCGTTCGAGCAGCTCGCGAACCTCGCGACCCGAGCCGGGGTCGCCGGGTCGCGGCTGCAGATCCATGCGCCGCTCCAGCACCTGACGAAGGCAGAGATCGCCACGACAGCCATCGAGCTCGGAATCGATCCGTCGTTGACGGTCAGCTGCTACGACGCGGATGACACAGGAGCAGCCTGCGGGCACTGCGACGCGTGCATTCTCCGCCGTGACGGCTTCGACGCCGCCGGCATCGCCGATCCGACGCGCTACCGATCGGACTCGTAGCCCTGCGGCGGCCATCCCACATCTGTGGGATGCGGCCTCCCCCACACGTCGACGGAAAACGTCCCGGGCTCCTGGGATGGTGAGCGCGGCCGAGTGGGCGCACCGTTGCAGACATGCAACAGACACACCAACCCAGCCCGGATTCGCAGCGGCCTCGCCACCTCCCCGTGGAGATCGCCCCTGAGACCTGGGTGATTCAAGACACCGCCGGCGACGGGCGACCAGGCCCGGTCGTCCACATGAACTCGATGCTGATCCGAGGGAGCCAACCCATCGTGGTCGACACCGGGGTCGCCGACAATCGTGACCGCTACTTCGAGGACCTCTTCGGCCTCGTCGAACCTGAGGACCTGCGATGGGTCTTCGTCAGCCACGACGACCCCGACCACTACGGCAACCTCAACGAGCTGCTCCAGCGCTGCCCGAACGCAACGCTCATCGCGAACTGGTTCATCTGCGAACGGATGGGCAGCTTGCTCGCGGTTCCGCCGACACGGTGGCGCTGGCTCGGCGACGGCGAGTCGCTCGACCTCGGCGACCGGACGCTGAGCGCGCTGCGACCGCCGCTGTACGACTCCCCCACGACCCGTGGCCTCTTCGACAGCCGCACCGGCGTCTACTGGGGCTCGGACTGCTATGCGTGTCCGGTCTCGGGAGGCACCGAGTTCGCCGATGATCTCGACCCCGACGAATGGGCCGGTGGGCTCACCGTCTTCGCCAAGTGGAACAGTCCCTGGGCGGAGCTCGTCGACCCACAGCGCTACGCCGCGGCGTGCCGTCGAATCGAGGACCTGCCCCTCCAGGCGATCGCGAGCACCCACGGCCCGACCATCGGCGCCAGCGACCTCGCCCGCGCGCACGAGTTGGTTCGCTCCATCCCGACCGCGGCCGCTCCGCCGCAACCCGACCAGGTGGCCCTCGACCAGATGCTCGCCGCCGTGGGTCGCCCGGCGGCGTGAACCAACCGCTCCCCGACCCGAACACCACTCGACACAACCCGAAAGGAACCCTCATGAACATCCGCCGATCCACCCTGCGCGCCGCCGGGCGAAGTGCCGTCGCGGCGGCGCTGCTCATCAGCGCCGTCGGGTGCAGCGACGACGCCACCGCGTCGCCCCCGAAGGGCGCCACGACGACGACCCAGGCCACGCACGGCGGTGCCCATACCGTTGAGGTCACTGCGGTCGACTTCGACTTCGAGGGGCTCCCCGCGAGCATCGCCGCGGGAACGCGCCTCACGATTCGGAACGCTGCACCGAGCGAACTGCACGAGCTCGTGGCGTTCCGCCTCCCCGACAACGAGCGGCGACCCGTCACGGACCTCCTGAAGCTCCCCGAGGTGCAGCTCACCAGCCTCCTCGGAGCGCCGAAGACCGTGCTGCTCGCACCCCCCGGGGCCGAGCAGATCCCCGCCGTGGGTGACGGCACCTTGGACGAGCCGGGTCGCTACCTGATCATGTGCGCTATCCCAACCGGCGTCGACCCGGCCACCTATCTCCAGGCGGCGGCTGCGAGCGGCGGCGAGAAACCCAACGTCGCCGGCGGAGCGCCACACTTCGTCTCCGGGATGGCCGCCGAGTTGACGGTCCGTTGAGGGCAGACGGTTCGGGCCGACGGGAATTCACCTCGTCGGCCCGAACCTAGAGTCGCGTCACGTGACCGGAGCGCAACGCCCCCCGACCCGCAACGCCACAGATCCGGCGCGGCTCGGGCTGCGCGAAGCGAGGGGCGCCTGACGATGGGCTATCTCGTCAAGGAGGTGTTCGCCACGCTGCAGGGCGAAGGCACCCACGCCGGTCGCGCGGCGGTCTTCTGCCGGTTCTCGGGCTGCAACCTCTGGAGCGGCCGTGAGGAACACCGCGCAACGGCGGTTTGCCGGTTCTGCGACACCGACTTCGTGGGCACTGACGGCCCCGGTGGTGGACGGTTCGCGACCGCCGCAGAACTCGCGGCGCACGTCACGTCGATCTGGCCGGCCGGGATCGAGGACCGCTTCGTGGTGTGCACCGGCGGCGAACCGCTCCTGCAACTCGACGACGAGTTGGTCACGGCGTTCGCCGACGCCGGCTTCGAGGTCGCCGTCGAGACGAACGGAACACGCCCGGTGCCCACCGGGGTCGACTGGGTGTGTGTCAGCCCAAAGGCGGGGGCACCGCTCGTGGTCGAACACGCCGACGAAGTGAAGTTGGTGGTCCCACAGCACGGCCTCGACCCCGGCGATATCGAGTGGATCAAGACCACCCGCCGCTATCTCCAGCCGATGGACGGTCCCGACCTCGCCGCCAACACCCGCTGGGCGATCGAGTACTGCCTTGCCCACCCCGGGTGGCGCCTCAGCGTCCAGACCCACAAGATGCTCGGCATCCCATGACACACGAGACCGAGATCTTCATCGAGTTGGGCTTCGAGGCGGCGCACCGACTTCCCCACGTTCCCGACGGGCACAAGTGCGCTCGCTTGCACGGCCACTCGTTTCGCGTCGCCCTCCATGTCTCGGGCGAGCCGATCGACCCGCAAGGCTGGGTGATGGACTTCGCCGAGATCCGTGCCGCTGCGGCACCGGTCATCGACCGACTCGACCATCACTATCTCAACGAGATTCCCGGCCTCGAGAACCCGACCAGCGAACGCCTCGCGGCGTGGATCTGGGATCAACTCGTCGACACGCTCGACGGCCTCAGCCAGGTGGTGGTGCGCGAAACCTGCACGTCGGGGTGTGTCTACCGCGGCTGATCCGGCTCGCGATCTCGACGTTGCGCATCGAGGACTTCAGCCAGCGACGCGCAGTACCGCAAGGTCGACGCTCGACCCGCGACCACCTCGGCAACGTGGCCGGTCTCGGTGTCCACCGAACCCAGATCCTCCCAGTCGCCGTCGGCGTCGAGCCGGAAGACGTAGAGGCGCCGGTCCGCCGGATCGCTCCACCGCAACGCCACGACGAGCGGAATCGACCGGCGACCGCGACCGCCGAAGCGGCGGGTGTTTCGGCGTCCGCGCCGAGGTGTAGCGGCGGCGACGACGTTCGGGACCACCCGTGCGATCAGCGCCGCCGCGCGCGGCGTTCGAGCGTCGATGGTGCCGTCACGACGATCGATGAGCCCCCCGAGCACGCCCTCCTCGTCGCGCACCTCGAAGCGGTCACCGTCGCCATCAACGACCCGACGCAGATACAGCACCGCTTCGGGCGGCGGCGTGGGAGCGTCGTTCGGGGCGGGTGGCGAGCCGGGCTGCACGACCCTCGAGTCTGGTGCCTCCGGGCGCTCAACGAGAATCGGCTCCCCCGCCGCCTCGGCTCATCGACGCAACGCCCCCTAACGTGCGGAGGGAGCATCAGGAAGAACGGAAACCCCGAATGACACGTCTCGAACACTGGATCAACGGTGGACCGACGCCCGGAGATGCCACTCGCACCGCACCGGTGTTCGACCCGGCGACCGGCGCGCAGCGCGTCGAGTTACCCCTCGCGACCGTCGAGGAGGTCGACCGGGCCGTCGCAAACGCGGCCGCGGCCGCGCCGGCGTGGGCTGCCACCTCGCTCGCGAGGCGGGCCGAACTGCTCTTCGCCGCTCGTGAACTGCTCCACCAGCGTCGCGACCTCATCGCTTCGGCAGTGACCTCCGAGCACGGCAAGGTCCTCTCCGACGCAGCGGGCGAGGTTGCGCGGGGAATCGAGAATGTCGAGTTCGCCTGCGGGATCCCCCACCTGCTCAAGGGGGGCTACAGCCACCAGGCGTCCACGGGGATCGACGTGTTCTCGCTCCACCAGCCGCTCGGCGTCGTCGCCGGAGTCACCCCGTTCAACTTCCCCGCGATGGTGCCGTTGTGGATGATCGCGAACGCGCTCGCCTGTGGGAACACCTTCGTCCTGAAACCCTCGGAGAAGGATCCGTCGGCGTCGATGCTCATCGCGCAGGCGTTCTCCGACGCGGGACTCCCGCCCGGGGTGCTGAACGTGATCCACGGTGACCGGGTCGCGGTGGACCGGCTCATCGAGCATCCCGAGATCGCGGCGATCAGCTTCGTCGGCTCCACGCCGGTCGCCCGGTCGATCTACGAGCGTGCGACGGCGACCGGAAAGCGCGTCCAGGCGCTCGGCGGAGCGAAGAACCACATGGTGGTGCTTCCTGACGCCGATCTCGACCTCGCCGCCGACGCCGCGATCTCCGCCGCCTACGGGTCGGCGGGGGAACGCTGCATGGCGATTTCCGTGGTGGTGGCGGTGGGGGATGTCGGCGACGATCTCGTCGACGCGATCGAGACCCGCCTCGACCGGGTTCGGATCGGACCGGGAACCGACCCCGATTCCGAGATGGGGCCGCTCATCACCCGCGAGCACCGCGACCGCGTCGCCTCCTACCTCGACGTCGCCGCTGGGGAAGGCGCCGATATCCGTCGCGACGGCCGCGCGCAGCGCTTCGAGGGCGACGGTTTCTTCCTGGGACTCTCGCTCGTCGACCGGGTCTCGCCGTGGTCACGCCTGCATCGTGAAGAGATTTTCGGTCCGGTCCTCGCGGTGATCCGCGTGGCGACCTACGACGACGCGGTGACCCTGATCAACGATCACGAGTTCGGGAACGGCTGCGCGATCTACACGCGTGACGGCGGCGCGGCACGGCGTTTCCAGGGCGAGGTCCAGTGCGGCATGGTGGGCGTGAACGTCCCCATCCCCGTTCCGGTCGCCTACTACAGCTTCGGCGGGTGGAAGGCGTCGCTCTTCGGCGACAGCCACATCTACGGGCCCGAGGGTGTGCACTTCTACACGCGAACGAAGGTCGTGACGCAGCGGTGGCCCGACCCGGCCACCTCGACGATCGATTTGGGATTTCCCCGAACGCGCTGAGCGCGCCGCTACCTCGCCACCGGCTCGAGCGATGTGAGATCACCCAGGTAGGCGAGCGACAGCCGATCGATCGTCCCGTCGTCGTGCATCCGGCGAATGGCACGATCGACACACGTCCGGAGCTTCGAGGCCTTCGGGATCGCGGCGACGAAGGGCACCGTCGGCGCCCGGAGCCGGCCAACGATCGTCGCTCCCGCGAGGGGGCCGCCGTTGACCGCCCCGAGGGCGACAGAAGACTCCATGACCACGGCGTCGAGCGAACCGGCCGCGAACGCGGCCGCGGCTGCGTCCGCGTCGGGAAGTGCGGTCGGCGATCCACTCAACGCGAGCTTCGACACGAGCACCGCCGGATCCACGACGTCTCCCACCAGACCCAACCGCGCCGACGCAAGGCTCGCTTCGGTCGTCACGTTGGACCCAGCGGGGATCACCAGCGCCAGGCCGGAGGTGACGTACGCGACGCTCGAGACGGTCCCCGGGGGCAGGGTCGCAGCGGCGAACTGGTTGATCTCCAGATCGAACCCTGCCGCTGGTGATCCGTCTTCGCGAGAAACCCACGCCACCTTCCCGGGGGCGTAGCCGAGTTCACCGGCGAGGGCGTAGGCCACCTCGCTCTCGAAGCCCTTGCCGCTCGACGGCTCATCCTCGAACCACGGCGCCCGCGCTTGGGGCCCTGTCGCGACGGTCAGGCGACCGCGCGCAACACCCTGCGCCGCGCACGGCACCTTCGCCCCGGACCGCGGTTTCGGTGCGTCGTCGGAGCACCCGGCAACAACGGTCGCTCCCAGCGCCAATGCGGCGACGCTGATCCCCAGCCGCTGGAGGCGTCGAGGCGACTCAGTGCGTCGCCGCATCGCGCAGCCGGGCGAACTCGGCGGGGTCGTGAGCGCTGAACACCGAGACCTCGTCACCGTGACGAGCAACCAGCTCCGCGAGCCGGGCGTGGTTGTCACGCACCTTCGCTCGATCCGCCGGTGACGCCATCTCGAAGAAGCGAAGTGCCGCGCTGATCGCAGGGCGTGACGGGTCGACGGTCGATTCGTGGAAGTACGCATCGCCGGCATGGAGGAGCCATCCGTTGGGACCGGCGACGGCGACGGCCGCGTGGCCACGCGTATGGCCAGGAAGTGGAATCGCGAGGATCTCGGGGGGAAGCCCCTCGAGGTTGTGCACCGCGGGAAACCCGAACCACGGCTCGCCGACGGCGTCGTAGGTCGACCACGTCGGGCCGTGTGCCCATTGGACGCTGCGGTAGCGGCTGCGTTCGTTGCGCAGCGGGTGGGTCGCTGCGTCGAGCTCGTCTCGATGCACGTGCACGACCGCGTCGGGGAAATCGCCGAGGCCGCCCGCGTGGTCGACATCGAGATGGGTCACGATGATGTGACGCACGTCGCTGGGATCGAAGCCGAGCCCACGCACCTGTTCGACCGCGGTTCGCGCCCGGTCGGTCCCAGGCCGCACGACCGTCGTGAAGGCGGCGCCGAGGCGCCGGCGTGGATCGGAGACGTCCGCGGTGCCGATGCCGGTGTCGATCAGCACGAGCCCTGACGCGGGCGTTTCGACCAGGAGACAGTGCGCGACGAGATGACGTGACTCGTTGACCCACCGAGCGCCGATCGGACACATCGTGCAACAGTCAAGATGATGTACGGCTAGCCCCACCGGTTGGACGCTACCCGACCGCCTCCCCATCTCCGCGCTGCGCCACCGCCTTGTCGCCGATTCCTGGCCCAACGCGATACGATGGCAGCGATGACGGCAACGTCGCTGCTTCTTCTTCTCGTCTAGACGAGTGCCGCCAGCCCGGCACTCGTCGAAGCTCCTGCGCCTCCGGGCATGGGAGCTTCTTTCGTTTTCCGGGTCTGTCCCAGTCCATCCCGTTCCCTGGAGCCACCACCATGCCTCCCCAACCAGCACAGCCGAAGCGGATGCCGTTCGAGAAGTACCAGGCGTTCGTCCCCCTCGAGCTGCCGGACCGGACCTGGCCCGACAACAAGCTCACCGCGGCACCCCGGTGGTGCGCGGTCGACCTCCGCGACGGCAACCAGGCACTCATCGACCCGATGGATCCGGTTCGCAAGCTCCGGATGTTCCAGACGCTGGTCGCCATGGGATTCAAGGAGATCGAGGTCGGGTTCCCCGCCGCCAGCCAGACCGACTTCGACTTCATCCGTCAGCTGATCGAGGACGACCTCGTACCCGACGATGTCACGATCCAGGTGCTGACCCAGTGCCGCGAGGAACTGATCGAGCGCACCTACGAGTCGTTGGTCGGATCGCACCATGCGATCGTCCACTTCTACAACTCGACGTCGATCCTCCAGCGACGGGTGGTCTTCGGACTCGATCGTGACGGCATCACCGACATTGCGGTGAACGCGGCTCGTCTCTGCCGCAAGTTGGAGGACCGACTCAAGGGGACCGACGTCCGCTACGAGTACTCGCCGGAGAGCTACACCGGCACCGAAGTCGAGTACGCCGTTGAGATCTGCGATGCGGTCGCCGACGTGATCGAACCGACCTCCGCTCGACCGCTCATCATGAACCTGCCGGCGACTGTCGAGATGTACTCCCCCAACATCTACGCCGACACGATCGAGTGGTTCCTCCGCAACGTGGCCGACCGTGACGCCGTCACCCTGTCGCTGCACCCCCACAACGACCGTGGCTGTGCCGTTGCGGCCGCCGAGTTGGGGGTGCTGGCGGGCGCGGATCGGGTCGAGGGGTGCCTGTTCGGCAACGGTGAGCGCACCGGCAACGTCGATCTCGTGACCCTGGCCCTCAACCTGTTCAGCCAGGGCGTCGACCCCGGCCTCGACATCAGCGACATCGACGCACTGCGACGCACCGCCGAGTACTGCAACCGGCTGCCGGTGCACGAACGGCATCCCTACGTGGGTGACCTCGTCTACACCGCGTTCTCCGGCTCCCACCAGGACGCCATCAAGAAGGGCTTCGCTGCCCTGTACGCGGACGCCGACGCGGCCGGCCGCGCCCACGACGACTACGAGACGTGGGGTGTGCCGTACCTGCCGATCGACCCGGCGCACGTCGGTCGCTCCTACGAGGCGGTCATCCGGGTGAACAGCCAGTCCGGCAAGGGCGGCGTCGCCTACATCATGGAGACCGAACACGGATTCTCGTTGCCCCGACGCCTCCAGATCGAGTTCTCCAAGACGATCCAGGCGGTCGCCGAGGACACGGGCACCGAGATCACTCCGACCGCCATGTGGCAGGAGTTCCAGGCGATGTATCTCCCCGCCGCTCCCTCGATGTCGTTGCGGTCCCACGAACTGGTGACCCGCGACGGTGAGACGACCACGATTACGGCGCAGCTCGACGTCGACGGTGACTCCCGAACCGTGACCGGGTCGGGCAACGGACCGATCGCGGCGTTCGTCGCAGCGCTGCGAGACGGCCTCGACATCGAGCTCGACGTGGTCGACTACCAGGAGCACTCGATGGGTCGAGGCGCGGACGCCACCGCGGTCGCCTACGTCGAAACGGTCGACGGCGCCAACACCGTCCGTTGGGGCATCGGCATCGACCCCAACATCATCACCGCGTCCCTGCGGGCCGTGCTCAGCGCCGCGATCCGTATCCGCGACTGACCCACCGCCGCATCCCGGTCCGCCGGCGGCGGTCTTGGCCGCGTCAGGCGGGCGGCGGTGTGCAACGCCAGCCGCGGCGCTCGAGTTCGCTCACGAGGAGATCTGCGGGCATCGCGGAGACCAACGCTTCGCGTTGCGCAGCCATGCGCTCTTCGGCACGGCTCGCACGCGCAGCGGCCGCCACATCACGACGCGACGGCCTCGCAGGCTCGAAAGGGTCGTCCTCGCCGACGCCGTGCTGCATCTCGTCGTCCGCATCGATCGCCTCGGGGTCGGGGACGTCGACGCCGTTGACGAGCTGATCGATCAGCCGCGACGCCTCGAACTTGGTGAAGCGGCCCCCGGCCTGACGCTGGGTGAGACCGAAGGCATGACGCGCCTCACGGAAGGTCTCGTAGCCCGCATCCGCGAGCAGCGAGGTCAGATACGCGAGCTGACGCGGTGACGCCGGTGGGCCGCTCGATGCACCGAACGCCACGGCGTCACTCGTCGTCGGAGTGGTCGAGGAGTCCGACCGAGTCGGCCAGCGCCGTCGCCAACATCGCGGCGCGGGTGTAGATCACCTCGAAGGTCGCCTCGGCCGCTTCGTGATTGGCGTGGATCGGCAGGCGCCCCAGCGACCGCACCATTGCTGATGGCAACTCGGAGACCACGACGGGCTCCGGCTCCTCGTAGGTGTGGTCTCGACCCCAGAACTCGACCGCGGCAGCGGTGTTGTTTCGCCGTTGTGATGCCTTGCGGCGCCGCCTGCCCCCGCTCATGACGCCACCAGTTCCAGCTCGTCCACGGTGTCACCGGCGAGGTCTTCGGTCAGCAGCGTCTCGGGTCGGATCCCCAGCGCCATCCGAAGCTGATCGGTGTCGAGATCGGCGAGCGACGACGACTTCGGCAGCACCATGTCGGCGATCCGCCGCTTGCCTTCCACCACTTCCTCGACACGTTCGTCGACCGTGCCGGGACACACGAGCCGGTGACAGATGACAGTCTTGGTCTGGCCGATCCGCCAGGCTCGGTCACGGGCCTGGTCTTCGACCGCGGGGTTCCACCAACGATCGAAGAGCACCACATGGCTCGCATTGGTCAGGTTCAGTCCGGTACCGCCGGCCTTGAGTGACAACACCAGTGCTCCCGGGCCCTCGAGTTGTTGGAACTCCGCGATGATCTGATCGCGGATCCCTCGAGACAACCCGCCGTGGTAGCAGGCCACCGGCGTCCCGGTCCGGGCGGTGAGGTGGTCAGCGAGTTGCTGGCCCCATTCCGCGAAGTGGGTGAAGACGAGCACCCGCTCGTCGGCCTCGAACACCGACTCGACGATCTCCTCGAGACGGGCCAGCTTGCCCGACCGGCCGTCGAGTGGCCGATCGTCGTGCTGGTAGGCGGCCGGGTGGTTGCAGATCTGTTTGAGGGCCGTGATTGCGGCGAGGATCTGCCCCTTCTTGGGGGCCTCGCCAACCTCGACCGCAGTGCCGGTGACCAGCTTGTCGAGCACCGCCTGATAGAGCCCCACCTGCTCGGGGGTCATCGCACAGTGGTCGAGTTGATCGATGCGATCCGGGAGTTCCGCAGCGATCGCCGGCTCGGCCTTCGTACGACGGAACACCAGAATCCCGTTGAGGGCGCGCATCGCGTCTTCTGCCTGCAGCTTGCCCGTCGACGCGTCACCGGAGAGATTGGCGATGAAGGCGGGTCGAGCACCGACCAGGCCGGGATTCGTGAAGTCCAGCAGGGCCCATAGGTCCCCGAGACCATTCTCGATCGGCGTGCCCGTGAGGCAGATCCGAGTTCGCGATGGGATACGGCGAAGTTGTTGGGAGGTCTCGTTGGCGGGGTTCTTGATCGCCTGCGCCTCGTCGAGAACCACCGCCCCCCACTCGATCCCTTCGATGTCGTCGATGTCGCGAACGGCGGTGCCGTAGGTGGTGATGACGACATCGGCTCGGCCCGCTTGGCGAGCCAGTTGCTCGCCCTCGGCACGCGATGCGCCATGGTGAACCACCACCCGCAGGCCCGGGACGAACCGTGCCGCTTCCGCCGCCCAGTTCCCGACGACCGCAGGAGGGGCGATCACCAACGCGGGCCCGACGCCCTCACGGCCCGATGCCGCGAGCAGGTGCGCCAGCATCGTCGGGGTCTTGCCGAGACCCATGTCGAGCGCGAGGCATCCGCCCAGACCAACCGAGTCGAGGAACCCGAGCCATGCGAGCGCCTCGGCCTGGTAGCTGCGCAGTTCGCCCGCGAAACCCTCGGGAGCTCCGGCCGGCTCCGCGGACACGGACTCGGCTCGGGCGAGCAGATCCGCGGCCCACGAGTCGCCCCCGATCGAGATACCGCCCGCGAGCGGAGACCCTTCGAGCCCCAACGCCAGCCGCAACATCTCGGCGCCGGTCAGTTTGGTGTTGTCCGCCCGCTCCGCGAGGGCCGCGGCGGCCTCCTTCAGGTCGGCCTGATCGACCGCGACCCACTTGCCGCCCGAACGGATCAGCGGACGAGCCTCCCGAGCGAGCCGAGCGATGTCCGCGGCGCTCAACTCCACATCGTCGAAGAGCGCCGACCACCGCACGTTCGCGAGCTGGTTGGCACCCGCCGCGGACGGCCCGCCACCTTCGGCGAACACCCGCAGCGATGCGGTGGCCTTCTTCCGCGAGAGCGCCGGCACCCGAACGTCGAAACCGGCAGCCGTCAGCAACGGCCCGGTGACCGTCATCAGTTCCCACGCCTCGGCCTGGGACAACACGACCTGTCCTCGCCGCATCCCGCCGGGCCGCAGCAGCACCGGCAACGCGCGCTCCAGACGCGTCATCTCGGCGTCGATGTCACGCCCCTTGGTCGCGACGTGCGCAATCGCTTCCTCGACCGAAACCAGCGTCCCTTCCTCGACCGGAACGAGCACGGCGAGGTGCCAGGCGTCTCCGCTGTCGGGCGGATCGAGTTGCACGATCAGGTGCGGGTGGTTGCCGGTGACCGGGGATGCCCACTTCTCGATCCGAGCGACCGTCTCACCGCCTGCTCGGGTCGGAGCGTTGAACGACGTGCCGTCCAGGCGTGCCAGATACGCCTCGGCGACGTCGGCGGCGTTGCGCGCCTCGGGTGGCGGTGCGGGAACCTCGACTCGTCGTGCGGCGTCGCGGCCGATGGCGTCGATCATGCCGGTGAGCGCCGAGCGGGTCACCGCGCGCGGATCGGCCTTGGGTTCGCGGGCCAGCACCGACTGCGGCATCAAGGCGGCGAGCGACTTCAAGCGACGCTGGTCGACGAGCGCTGGGGTCCAGCGGACCGAGTACGACCCGACGCCGTCGGTGCCACCTTTGCCCCGCTTTCGTTGACGCAGCAACGGAACCATCGCGCCACGGGCTGCCGACTCCACTGCCCACAGCGCAACCTGACCCAACCAGCGAACACTGTGGCCGACCTCGCCGACGCCCTGGCCGGCGCCGGCGGCAACCAACCATCCGAGAATGTCGCCGACGGCGATCCCCCACGCCGGAGCATGACTGCCGTCGGGAAGCGCGATGGTTCCGTGCCGGGTCCAGCCCCCGGCGGGAGCGCCCGCGGCCGCAAGCATGGCGACGACCTCGTCCGGAGATGCCGGGGCGTTGCCAGGTCCGCCCGCCCACGCGACGACACGGCCCGGCTCCCAGGAGACCTCAACGCGGAGCGGTCCGGGTTCGATGTCGACCTGCGCGGTGTCCTCTGCCGCTTCGAGCTGCTCCACCTCGGGCTCGTCGACCTCACCGGTCAATCGTTCCCATGCGGCAGCCAGGCAACGCTGCTCCTCACGGAGATCGGTGAGCACCTGCTGGGCCGCGTCGCCACCCCGCGTGCGCGCGTGGTCGACCGCCGAATCGACGTCGACGAGCAGTCGATGCAACGTCCGCCGCCACAACTGGGGATCGGCGGCGAGCGCCGCGAGTTGATCAGGTGTCGCCGAGCCGTCCGCCTCTGCACCGACCCACAGGTCGAACTGCCAGGACGGAACCGTCGGAGAATGAGTCGTGCCGATGATGCACTCCGCTGTTGGGATCCGGCCGACGTGTGGTCGTCGGATCGTTGGAGAATCGAGGGGGAGAGTCGCGATGGCATCCAAGGGGATGCGGGAGCGTTGCCGGTGCCACCCTCCTGCGCTTCGTTCGGCGTCCTCGACGCGAACGAACGTCCACCGCTCGTTGCAGTGTATCGCCCGTTCCAACCCGGATTGCAACGACCCCGTTGCCGTCTGCCTCCGCTCGGTTGACTATCGGTTGGGCTCCCAACGGAACCGGATCAACGACACCACGAGTCCGATCACGCCCCACAACGCCATCATGGCGAGATCACCCCATCGGAGTCCTGAGCCTCGGATGGTCGGATCGAAAACGGCGACCATTCCACGAATGAGCGCCCGGACGGGAAACACGGCCGCGATCCGTCCGATGACCGAGTCGTCAGCCACCTTGCCGAACGTTCCCGAGATGAACAACAGCGGGAACAGGACGAAGTTGATGATCGCCGGCGCCGCGTCCTCGTTGGGGACGAAGGTCGACACCATGATGCCCAGCGTCGAGAAGCAGAACGCCCCCACAACCACCACCGCCGCCAGCGCGGCGTACCGGCCTTCCCACCGAACGTCGTAGGCAATGAGGCCCGTGGCGACCACCAGCGAGCACAGGATGGCGCCGACCACCAGCACATTGCCGACGATGCCTCCCAGGTACGCGATCGGGTGCAGCGGAGTACCTCTGGTGCGCTTGAGCAGCCCCATGTCACGGCGGATCGAGATCGTGAAGGCCAGATTCGTGTAGCAGGCGGAGATCAACCCGAAGCCCAAGATCGCGGGGACGTAGTACTGAGCGAACTTCACCGTTCCGCTCCCGAGGTGAATCCGGGCGTTGCCGTTGATCGCCATGAACACCACGAGGAACACCAGCGGAAAGCCGAAGGTGAAGCTCGCGGACGCCGGGTTCCGCCAGTACATGCGCTGCTCCCAGCCGACCTGACGCACCCCGTCAGCGAGGTTGCTCATCGTGACCCTCCCCCAACTGTGGCGTCGGTCGGCTCCTCGGTGGCGTGTTCACCCACCAAGGCGAGATACACGTCCTCGAGCGACGGTGGTGTCACCTCGAGTTCTCGCAGTTCGATACCGCGTTGCAGCGCCCACCCCGTGAGTTCGTGCAGCAGCGCGGTCACGTGACGAGCGCGGACGACGACGCGGTCACCGTCGATCGACGCATCGACCGGAAGGGCGGCCGCATCGACGCCGTCGGGCCGACGGAACGACACACGCACCTCGGCGTCGTCACGCCCGCCGAGGGACGCCGGCGTGCCCTCCGCCACGATCTCCCCCGCCGCGATGACGATGATCCGATCCGCCAGTGCCTGCGCTTCGTCCATGTAATGGGTGGTCAGCAGCACCGTCTTGCCAAGCGCCGTGAGGTTGCGGACCACGTCCCACGCCTGTCGACGCGCCGAGGGGTCGAAACCCGTGGTGGGCTCGTCGAGGAACAGAAGCTCCGGATCGCCGATGAGGCCGAGACCCACATCGAGGCGGCGTTGTTGGCCACCCGAGAGCTGCTTGACCCTTGACGCGGCTTTCGCGGCGAGACCGACCAACGCGATCACCTCGTCCACGTCACGGGGATGCGGGTAGTACCCGGCGTGCATCTGGAGGATCTCGCGAACGGTCAGGTATCGGTCGATCCCACATTCCTGGAGCACGATGCCGATCCGTCGCCGGAGCTCGGCGCCACCCTGTTGCGGGTCCATCCCCAAGACGCTGCACTCGCCGCCGTCTCGCTCGCGGTAGCCCTCGAGGATTTCGACGGTCGTCGTCTTGCCCGCGCCGTTCGGGCCCAACACGGCGAGCACCTCACCCTCCTCGACGGTGAAGCTGATACCGCGAACTGCCTCGAACTCGCCGTAGCGCTTGCGTAACCCACGGACCTCGATCGCCGTCATCAGTGTGCTCGCTTCCGGAGTGAATCTGCCGACGGCGACCGTTTCTACACCTGGGCCTCGACACGGTGTCGCCGCGGACCGCGGGGCGTAACCTCAAGACCATGTCCGGCGTCGTGTCAGCCGACGGCGAGCGCCACCGCGATCTCGCCCGCGCCCGTGACGCCGCAGACGCGGCACGGTCCCGGCGCCTCGCCGTCGCCTTGGTCCTGAACATCGGCGTTGTGGTCGCGCAGGTCGCGGTCGGGCTCGCCGCGAACTCCATCGGTCTGCTCTCCGACGCCGGCCACAATCTCACCGACGTCGCAGCATTGGCCTTGTCGTTGTTCGCCGTGCGGCTCGCCGCACGGACTCCGACGGCGCGGCGAAGCTTCGGCTGGCACCGCGGAACGATCCTCGCCGCGCAAGCGAACGCCGCGATGATCCTGGTGCTCAGTGTCGGCATCGTCGTGGAGTCGGCGCGCCGACTCGGCGATCCGCCCGAGGTCAACGGCTTGCTCGTGATCATCGTTGCGATGATCGGCTTCGTGGTGAACGCCGGCGCTGCGGCGGTGCTGGCAGAACGACACGACCACGCTCACGGCGCCGACCACGGCCACGGCCACGATCTGAACGTGCGCTCCGCGATGCTCCACCTCGTCTCTGATGCAGCCGCGTCCCTCGGCGTCGCAGCGGCGGGTCTCGTCATCCTGGCGACCGGGGGTTGGGACTGGCTCGATCCTGCCGTGTCGATCGCCATCGCGCTCGCGATCGCCTGGCACGCCTGGACGCTGCTCCGCTCCGCGAACGCCGTGCTGCTGGAGGGAACTCCCGAAGGAATCGACCCGCTGCACCTGTCACGAACGATGACCGAGGTGGACGGCGTCGAGGCGGTCCACGACCTGCACGTCTGGAGTCTCTCGAGCCAGCGCCTCGCCCTCTCGGCCCACGTCGTCGTCGACGGTCATCCGACGCTCGAAGAGGCGCAGGTGGTCGGCGCTCGAGTCCGCCGTCACCTCGCCGAGTCGTTCGGCATCGACCACGTCACCATCGAACTCGAATGCGAGGTGTGCGACGACGGCGACTCGCATTGCGTGCTCGTCGCGCTCCCCGACACCGAACCGTTCAGCGCCTCGCACCACCACCACTGACCCGCCGCCGCACGCCCCGAAGCCGCTCGACCCTCGCGAACACCGCCGCGAGGTACTCCCCTTCGCGGAAGCCGACCGGGTGATCCGCAGCGTGGGTCGTGACGGTCGGCTCCACCAACATCGCACCGGAGTCCGCTGCGCCGTCGCGGACCGCCGCAAGCAACTCCGGCGAGGTCACGTGCGTGGAACACGATGCCTGGACCAGCGTGCCGCCATCCTCGAGGAGCCGGATCGCAGCGCGGGTCAACTCGGTGTATGCCGCGATCGCGCCCGCTGCTTGGGCAGCCCGCGATGCGAACGCCGGCGGGTCGAGAATCACCATGTCGAACATGGCCCCGCCGCGCGCGAGGTCTGCCATCACCTGGCGCGCGTCGCCGACGGTCGCGTCGTGACGACATCGCGCCACGTTGGCTCGATCGACGTTCAGCTCGAAGTGCCGGCGGGTCGCCGCGATCGCCGGTGCAGCGATGTCGACGCTGTGCACCGACCGGGCACCACCGGCGGCGGCGTTCACGCTGAAGCCCCCGCCGCTGCAGAACACGTCGAGCACGCTTCGGCCAGCCGACCGGGCACGCACCCGCGCACGGTTGTCCCGTTGATCGAGGAACCATCCGGTCTTCGGGCCACCGTGCACGTCGGCTTCGAACCGGAGGCCGCCCTCGAGGAACTCGACGGGTGAATCCGCCTTCGTTCCCGTCACGACCGCACCGTCATGTGCGTCGCCGACCGACGCCACGTTGCGCGCCAGCCGCAACACGATTCGGGTCGGCTGCGCCTGGGCCCCGATGACATCGGCGATGAGTCGCAGGTGGGGAAGCCAAGCCGGGGTGTACACCTTGAGGACGACCGTGTCGCCGTATCGGTCGACGATCAGGCCGCCGAGCCCGTCGTTCTCACCGTGCACCCACCGATAGCCGGTGGTTCGCCGCGAGCTCACCGAGGAGCGACGCTGTGCCGCGTCGGCAAGGCGTTGGGACAGCCACGTGCGGTCCAGGGTCGTTGGGGCACCCCGGTGGAGCAGCCGCACCCGGATCGGTGACGTCGGATCGAACAGGCCGATCGCCACAAACCGGCGTCGATCGTCGAAGACGACCGCCAGGTCGCCCACCTCGCCGTCCGGGCGAACTCGAGTCACCGACGCGTCGAAAATCCAGGGATGGCCGGCACGAACGTGGCGGAGCGCGTCGTTGGTCACGCGCACCGCTACCCGCGGCGCCGTCGTCAGCGAGTCAGGCACCGTCCCAGCGTGCCACGCGAGCACTCCGGGGACCGCTCCCCGCGGAGGTGCTTGTGACCAGACGCTCAAAATGATTTACTACCGCCAGTCCGACAGCGGTGGGTGACAGCGCTGCCGGTCTGGCCGCAGTGCGTTGCGGGGTGGGCTCTCCTCTCCCTTTCGGGTCCTCCCCGCCGCATTGCGGCGTTGTTTTTGGCGACGCGGCGTCACCGGGAGACCACAATGGCCCGGTGACCAACCACGCTGAACCCACCGCTGCGCCGGCCTTCACCGAGGCGCTTCACCGAGCTGCGACCGACCTGCCATTCGTCGACATCGGCGACGGCAACAAGCTCAAGGTGATCCAGGTCGACGTCGGCCAGGGTCTGTGGATCGTCGAGAACGTCTTTCACGCGGGCTATTCACTGCAACGGCACCGACACACTGGTCCGGTGTACGCGTTCACCACTTCGGGAGCCTGGCGGTACCGCGAGTACGACTACGTGAATCGGGCCGGATCGTTCCTCTACGAGCCGGCTGGCTCGGTGCACACCCTCGAATGCATCGAAGACGACACCCACGTCTGGTTCGTGATGTACGGCGTCAACTTGAACCTCGACGACGATGGCAACGTCGAGAGCGTCTTCGACGGTCCCGGCACGCTCGAGGCGTACTACGCGCTCGCGGAGGCCGAGGGCTTCGACCGCCCGAACGTGCTCGTCAACTGATTCACCTCGCGCCGTTCCGCGTCGAGGCGCGCCCGAATAGCAACGGCATCCGCCGGACGTCCGAGCAGGTACCCCTGCGCAAGTGGGCAACCAAGCTCGCGCAGCGCAACCATCTGCGCGGGCGTTTCAACGCCCTCGGCGAGCGGCACGAGGCCCAGCGTTTGCGCCAGCTGCACGATCGCCCCCGCCAGCGACGGCCCGCGACCGCCGATCTCCGACACGAAGGAGCGATCGACCTTCAGCACATGAATGGGGAACTGCTGGAGGTACGCCAAGGACGAATACCCAGTCCCGAAGTCGTCAACTGCGAGCCGGCATCCGAGAACCTCCAGGCGTCGGAGACTCTCGATCGCTGCGAGCGGATCGGTCATCAGGGAACTCTCGGTGAGCTCGAGCGTGAGACGCTCGACGTCGAGACCCGTCGCGGCGAGAACGTCCGCGATCCGTTCCGGCAGTTCCGGATCCAGAAGCTGCCGGGCAGAGAGGTTCACGCTGATGGACGGCGCAGGCAGGTCAGCGCGAACAGGTGACCACGATGCCGCCTCCGCGCAGGCAACCTCCAGGACGTGGAGGCCGATCTCGTCGATGAGGCCGACCTGCTCCGCGAACGGGATGAAGGCTCCTGGAGCGAGGAGACCGCGTTCGGGGTGGTTCCAGCGGACCAGGGCCTCGAACCCGTAGGTCCGGTTCGACTCGAGGTCCACGATCGGCTGATAGTGGACGACCAGCTCCCCCCGACTCGCCGCGCCACGAAGCTGCGACTCCGTTTCCAAGCGCTCGATGGCCGCGGTGAGCATCGCCGGAGCGAAACTCGTGTGCCGGTTCTTCCCGCCGGATTTCGCCGTGTACATGGCGAGGTCGGCGTTACGGAGCAGGTCGTCGTGAGTCGCCGAGCCGTCGCCGTATGCGATGCCGATCGACGCAGTCACCACCACATCGCGCGTTCCGACCCGGATGGGGCGGTGCAACGCCTCGAGGATCCGGTCTGAGACCCCTTCGACATCAGTAACGACGTCGGCTCCCTCGATGAGGACCGCGAACTCGTCCCCGCCGAGCCGTGCGACGGTGTCAGAACCCCGAACGCAGCCGAGCAACCGCCGAGTGACCTCAACGAGCAACTCGTCGCCGGCGACGTGGCCCAGACTGTCGTTGACGGTCTTGAAATCGTCGAGATCAACAAAGCACACGGCGATTCGCCCCGCTCCCCGCCGTGCGAGGGCGAGTGCATGTTCCACACGATCACGGAACAGGACCTGATTCGCCAGGCCGGTCAGCGGATCGTGAAACGCCTGATGGGACAGCTGCTGGCGGAGTCTCACCTGATCGGTGATGTCGCGGAAGCTCCACACACGGCCGACGATTTCACCCCCGACACGCTGAGGTTTGGAGTCCCGCTCGACAACCCGTCCGTCCGCGAAGTACAGGTCGTCGTGGCCGACCAACTCCGGGTTGTCGTAGAGAAACGCGATCCGTTCCTGAAAGCCCTCCGGGTCCGCCATCTTCGGCAGCACGGACGAGAAGCCCGAGCCTCGGCCCACCTCCGCTGGGTCGAGGCCCCACAACTCGATGAACTGATGGTTCATCGCGGTCACCTCGCCCGAACGACTCACCACGACGATCCCGTCCGCCGTGGCCTCAAGAGTCGACTCCAACAGGGACAAGGTGCTGCGTAGCTCTCCCTCGACACGGACGCGGTCGCTGATGTCGTGGCCGGATACGACGTATCCCCCCACGGTCGGGTCGTCGCGCAGGTCGGCGATCGTCAGGGCGAACGGGACGAATCGCCCGTCGCCGTGGCGAAGATGCACCTCAACCACCGATGGCGCGCCCGGTGCAGCGGAGGCCAACGTGCCGATGAGGAGGTCGCGATCCTCCTCGGCGACAATCTCCGCGAACGGCTCGCCGAGCACCGTCTCCTGGTCGATGCCCAGCAGCCTCGCGAGCCCTCCCGACGAGCCGCGAACTGCCCCGTCAGCGTCGAGGAGCAACGTCATCGCGGCGGCGTACTGGACCACGACCCGAGCAAGTTCGGCCTGTCCGCCCGCAACTTCCCATTTCCGACGTTCGGTCAGGTCGCGCAGCACCAAGACGACCGAGCTGTCGCCGAACGGTCGGCCGATCACCTCCACCAGGCGCCACCCATCGTGGGCCCGCACCCTCAGCTCAACCGGGCTGCCAACCTCTTTGCCCTGGACGCTTTCCAACGAGAGCGCTGCGCTCATCAAGTCGTCGGGGTGGACGAGATCCAGCCCGCTCAACCCTCGACCCTCCTCGAGGGAGATGCCGAAGAGCTCCTCCGCAGCGCGATTCGCCCACTGTGCCTCGGCCGTGTCGCTCACGATCAGGACCGCGTCCGGCAGCGCCGCCAACACCGCGCGCTCGAAGTCCGACACGTCTCCCTGCATCACGGGGGCAATCGACACTGGCAGGGCTCGTCTTGATCTTCCGGGTGTGAATTCTCCCCGTCCATGACCCATCAATAAATTTCGTTGCAGTATTCGACCGCATCCTGACCCATGCGATACCGTCCCGAACCGCGGACGCGGGGTCAGCACTGGGAGTGGGGAGCAGAAGATGCTGCAACACCTTGGACGCCGAGTGGCGTCGATCGTCTCAACCGTCGCGGTGGTCGCCGGCGTTCTCAGCGCGGCAGCGGCACCGGCCGGCGCCGAGGGCGGCATTACGGACGTCGCGCTCTCGGCGTCACGACCCAACCCCGGCCAGGCCGTGGTGGTCTCCGCCCGCATCGATCCCACAGCGACGGCCACGCTCACCTACAAGGTGAACTTCGCGAATGACGTCTCGGTCACCATGCGTGACGACGCTGCGAGCCCGGGAGGCGCTGGTGACGGCGTGTTCGCGGCGACCATCCCGGGACAGTCCGCCGGCAAACTCGTTCGTTACCGAATCAACGCAACTGCGGGCGGTGTTGCGTCATCTGAACCTTCAGCCACCGACACCATGCGGTACCGCGGCTACGTCGTCGTCAACCCGTCGGTGACAAGCCAACTCCCAGTGATCGAGTGGTTCATGGATGACGCCGTCTACGACGACATCCTCGCAAACCACCGTCTCGACGACTTCCAAGGCGACGCGGTGTGGGCGTTCAACGGCCAGGTGTGGGACGGCGTGAAGATGAGCGTCCGCGGGAACTCGTCGCGAGTCGACCCCAAGGTCAATTGGAAGGTCGAGTTCCCGAAGGGTTACGCGACCGACTTCGGTGGCAGCCTCCCCTATCCGCTCGACAAGTTCGCCCTGCAGAACTACAAGGACAACTTCGCTGACATCGGATGGGCGACCGTCGCTGCAGCGGGAGCCCGTGCCACGAACATCGTGCCGGTCCGCACACAACGCAACGGCGCCTTCTGGAGTCTCGGCCGCGTCATGGACACCGAGGGTGGAGCGTGGCGCAAGGCGCAAGGCGTCAAGAACTGGGCGATCTACAAGGGCGATGGCGGCAGCGTCGGCAAGTCCTCGTCGCCGGCCGCGCTCCAGGCGTCGCTCTGGCTCGACAAGAAGACCCGGGAGGATGAGGACTTCACCGACGTGTGGACGTTGTCGAACACCGTCGATGCGCCCGCTTCGTCTTCGCAGCTCGCCTGGATCTACCGGAACGTCAACGTCCCGGAGTTGATCAACTACATGGCGATCAACTCGATCATCCGCCACCAGGACAGCGGTTGGTACAACTGGTGGCTCGCCCGTGACACCGAGGGGACCGGCCGCTGGGAGATGTGGCACTGGGACCTGAACTGGATCTTCACCACCCCGTCACAAGACGGCAAAGGCCTGTTTCTCACGCCGGACACATCGAACCGATTCACACGGGCGATGTTGAACTACCCGGAGTTCAAGGCGATGTTCTATCGGCGGCTGCGGACGCTCGCTGATCAGTTCCTCGCCCCGGGTCGCTACGAGGCGCAGTGGGATGCGATCACCGCACGCACGAACGCGGATTGGAACCTCGATCGCAGCAAGTGGGGCGGCTACTCGCCCTCCTCGGCCCGTTCCCAGTTCATCAGTGGGCTGACGGATCGACGTAACGCCGTGAACAACAACACACCGGCACTCGTTCCCACGTCGCAGGCTGCGGCACCGAACATCACCATCAGCAACCTCCAGACCAATCCGTCTGCTGCGGGTGGGCAGTTCATCCAGCTCACCAACCCGAACTCGACCGCGGTGGACGTCTCGGGGTGGACAATCCCCGCTGCCGGACTCACCATCCAGGCCGGAACGGTCATTCCCGCCAACGGCACGGTGCTGTTCGTTGCAAACGACCGCGCGTACCAGGCCGCGAACCCCACCGGCAACCGTTTCATCGGAGGCCAGTTCCCCACCGCGCTCACCGCTGGACAGGCGGTCTCGCTCATGCAGGGCGCCCGCGTCGTCGACACCGCTGGTGGCGGGGGCGGCGGCGATACGACCCCGCCCACGGTTCCCACCGGACTCACCGCAACGAACGTGGGTCAGACATCGGTGCAGCTCACGTGGTCACCCTCGAGCGACAACGTCGGGGTGACCGGCTACGACGTGCTGCGCAACGGGACGGTGGTTGGCACCGTCGCGGCACCCGGCTTCACCGACAACGGGCTCAGCCCGGCGACGGCGTACTCGTACTCGGTCCGCGCACGGGACGCGGCAGGCAACACCAGCTCCCCGTCGAGCTCTCTCACCGTCGTCACCCAGGCGGCGGGCGGCGGCGGATTCAGCGAGACCTTCACCGGAGCGAACGGCTCGCCGTGGGGCGCGTCGTGGACCACGAACGTGTCGAGCGGATCCGCCACGATCCAGTCGAACGCCGGACGGCTCACCTACAACGACAGTTCCAGGGCCTTCGCCCGGGCAGTCCCCAGCGGTGTCGCCCCACAGGCCGACTCCGACACGACGTTCTCCTACCAGTGGTCAGCGAACGGGTCGTCGAGCTACTTCAACGTGTGGACCCGTGGCTCGGGTGGATGGCGCAACTCGTATCGCCCGCAGAACGGCTACGGGGTTGAGCTGATCGGCAACTCGACGAGCGTGAAGGTGATGCGCAATGTCGGGGGCACTCGCACCACGCTCGCCACGGTCTCCAACGCAACGGTGGCAACGACCGCGAAGCGGTGGCTGCGGATCCGCAATGTCGGCTCGACCTTCCAATTCAAGACGTGGGCCGATGGCGTGACGGAACCGGCTGCGTGGAACTACACCACCACCGACTCCGCGGTCAGCGCACCGGGCCAGCTGTTCGTGAGCCTCAACCGGGGAAGCTCGAACGCCGGAGCGAAGTCGGTCACCATCGATGACCTCACGGTCGTCAGCGGCTGACCCGACCCGCCCCCACCGAACCTGCGCGGATTCCCCCACCGAACCTGCGCGAGTCCCCCACCGAACCTGCGCGAGTCCCCCACCGAACCTGCGCGGGTTCCCCCACCCGAACCTGCGTCGAAAACCGACCCCCAACGTCGCCCACGTACGCAGGTCCGGTGGGGCTCTGCAAAGCTGCCGTCCATGACCGCTGAACTCATTGACGGCACCCGCGTCTCCAAAGAACTGCTCGCGGGGGTTGCGCTGCGCGCGGCGGCGGTTGAGGCACGCACCGGCGCCAAACCGTGCCTGGCTGCGGTACTCGTCGGCAACGATCCGGCATCGGCCACCTATGTACGCATGAAGCAGAACCGCTGCGCCGCCAACGGCATCGAATCGCGCCTGGTGACCCTCGACGAGCACACCACAACCGACCAGCTCGTCGCGGTCATCGGCGAACTCTCCGCCGATGCATCCGTCCACGGGATCCTGCTCCAGCACCCCGTCCCTGCTCAGATCGATGAGCGCGCCGCGTTCGAGGCAATCGATCCGGCCAAGGACGTCGACGGTGTCACCATGCACTCCTTCGCTGCCATGGCATTCGGTGAGCCTGGCTTCGCGTCGTGCACCCCCGGCGGGATCATGCGCCTGCTCGATGCCTACGACGTGCCGCTCCGCGGCGCGCACGCCGTGGTCATCGGCCGCAGCCCGATCCTGGGCAAGCCCGTCGGGATGCTGCTCCTCGCACGGGACGCAACCGTCACCTACTGCCACTCGAAGACGGACGACCTGCCCGAGATCGTCCGCACCGCCGACATCGTCGTCGCTGCGGTTGGGGTTCCCGAGTTGGTCCGGGGCACCTGGTTGAAGGACGG
>JAKOVA010000079.1 GCA_029782335.1 Actinomycetes bacterium
AGTCCTCGCGGATGCCGCTCGCGATCAGACGGGCGTCGGCCGTGCGGTCCTGCCGGTAGATCACGGCCTTCACCGGCCCGAGCGTGGCGCCCAGGGCGCTGCCCGGCTCCAGCCGGTCGAGCAACTCCATCGTGCCGTCCTTGAACTCGCGCGCGGAGAGCACCTCCGGCGTGATTGGCGAGACGAGGATGTCGGCAGCCATGAGGGCCGCGTCCTGCAGCGGGCCGATGGCGCCCTGCGTGTCGATCAGAACGCAGTCATAGGCGTTCGCCACCACGGCGGCCTGCAGCGCGAAACGCAGTCGGAAGCCGCGGTCGATCCGATTGAGGAGCCAGTTGGGGAGATGGCCCTCGGGGTCGTCCGACACGACGATGTCGAGGTTCGGGAAGACCGTCGCCGTGATGCACGCGGCGGTCACCTCGCCGCGCAGGATCACCTCGGTCAGCCCGGCCGCAGGCTGCGCCGCCGCCAGCGGGAAGTACTTCGACAGCGAGGGCTGGACGTCGGCGTCGACCAGAAGGACGCGCAGCCCCATGTCCGCCAGCAAGGCGCCGAGGTTGGCCGTGAGCGTCGTCTTGCCGACGCCGCCCTTGGTGCTGGTGATGGTGAACTTGATCATCGATTCCGTGCCGATTCAGGTCGGTCCTCAGGCATACGGAATCGCGTGGAAAAGTGTCGGGCTACTCCTTCAGATAGTCGCCAAGCCCCTGATCTGCGAACACCCGACGGATGCGCTTGATCTCCTCGTACAGGGTGCCGCGGGGGATTCGGAGCCGCTCGGCGGCCTCTTTGATCGTCAGCCCCTCCTCGCCGAGCATCTGGCACAGCTGCCGCTGGACCGGCGTCAGCCGAGCCAGGGCGCGGCCGATGTCGATGCGCGCGTGTTGGCGATCGACGGCACCGGCCTCGTCCTGCTGGGCAGATTCGTCGTCGGCCAGCAGTTCCGCGAGCGTCAGGCCCTCGTCGGAGCCGTCGGGCGCGGCGTCGAGCGACAGCGCGTCCTGCTCTTCCGCGCGCTTGTCGGCCGCCCGCTCGCGGACCAGATCCGTGAGCTTGTTGCGGATGACCTGCGCCATGTAGCCCACGGGAGGCGCATCGGGATCGGGCGCGAGCTTCCGTCGCACAACGATCCAGTGCGCCAGGCACTCCTGCATCAGATCGTCGAACTCCTCCCGCGCGAGGCTTCTGGACCGCCTTCTGAACTCACCCACCAGTTTCTTCGTAACCGCGATCTCCCATCGCTGGAGACCCTCTCCTGCCTTGAGCGCCATGGCTCTCCCCGTCGGTTGCCGGACGGGAAGGAGATCGAGCGGGGTTCAGCGGAAGGAAAAGAGCGACAGGCGACCTAATTCGTAGGGCCGACAGCGGCGACTGGGGTGGTCGATGGGTCCCGACACTTCTGCGCCGGAGTCCGTAACCAGAGACCAAGGGGCCAGGCGATAGATGGCGAATGCCGGCGATCCATGGCGGAAGGCGACTGGACGCCACGTCGGAGCCCCGAGGCTCGCGAGCCGCCGAGTCGGTGGCGGCGCGCGAGGTCGACGGTTCGGAGAGTCGGTCGGGGACGCTGCGGTGGCCCCTGGACCGAAGACGGGGGTGCGGATGAAACGCGGGAATCAGTTCATCAATGTGGCGCGGGCGGCCGGCACCGGGAGGGCGCAGGCGATGCCTGCTGCACTCGACGGGGACGTCTCCGACGATCGTGATGCCGGGCGAGTTGCCGACTCGGCGCTTCGCCAGACGGTGCGGGAGACGGAGCCGACGGGCGCGTTCGACGCGCACGCGATCCGGGATCTGTACGAGGCGGCGCCGACCGATCCCAAGGGGTTGCGGCGCACGATCCGCCGCAGCGAGCTACGTCAGATCGTCCCGCTGGCGGACTCGACGATCTACGAGCTGGAGCGCCGCGGGGAATTCCCGCAGCGGTTCTACCTCACGGCGCGCTGCGTGGTGTGGGACCTGGCCGAGGTGATGGCCTGGCTGCAGAGTCGCCGGCAGGCAGGGAACAGTAGGGCAAAGAAGGCGCCGATGCCGGACTACCGGCAAAGGGGGCAACGGCCGATAAGGGTGAAGAGCTAGGCCGACAGACGAATCTCGCGGAAGGCCTCACCAAGCTGAAGCGCCGCACTTCGCCGGTCGCCCATGTCGACCAGCATGTCGAGGATCCGCAGGCACTTCTGAGCCAGAGCCAGCGTCATCGGCGCGTCACGATGTGCGAAGTGCTGCACCAGCTCCGCAATGCGCGCCGGAATGATCGTTCCATGCCAACCCTTTAGGTTGTCGGGTCCATCTCCGAGAATTGCGAGCACTTGGTCCGCGAAAGTTTCGGCCGGGTAGCTGGCCATAGCGCGCTCACAGAGCGTCAAGAACGGCTCCATCACGGAGGCAGCCCATCCGCCGGCGCGAACGAAACGATCAATCAGGGGCAGGATGCGGCCGATTTCGGACCAGTCGCCGTTGACATAGCGAGCGGCGAGATCCGCACGTTCGACTGCGACAAACATCAACGTGCGAACAAGCTGAGGCTGATCGAAGCCTGAGAATTCTCCGCTACGGTAGGCGTCGCGCTTGAAGGCCGAGTCCCGGAGAAGTCGCCCGAGACAAAGATCAAGCGTCGCGACCGCGTCGATAGGAACGACGGGCGCATCGTACATGTAGGTGCAGACGTAGGTGCTCGCGAATGGAGAGAGGAGTGCCCAGCAATTGTCACCCTCGAGTCCCACAATCGGATCGAGGAAGCGCGCCTGAACCTCGCTCAGCGGGAGAAGCCCGGCCGCCCGACCGAGACTCGACCCTAGGGCGTGCGTCCATTCAAAGATGCGGGTCGCGGAACGATCTCGGCGCCCCGGCTTCACCCAAGGCGGCGCGTTCTTCTGATTAGTCCAGTCGAGAACACCGTCGAGGAAGTTGAGGAGGGAACTTCTCGCGCTACTGCTCAGGACCTCATCGAAGGGGATGCGATTGAGGATCTCTGCTGCCTGCTTTGAGTCCCAGAAGACATCGGGTTCACCCCACACCTCGGCCGAGTTCGCCACATCATGCGCGTCGTACTCTCCATACGCTTGACGCCCGCGCAGGCCATTCGCAGGTTCGACCTTCACCCAAGCTGGAGGCGGCAACGCAAGGGAGGCCCATCCGCTGCCGTTCTCATAGAAATCGATCGCCGCGTCGACCGCCGCTTGCACTTCACTTGGCGAGTGCAGCGCTTCACCATGTTGACGGGGCTGATCGCGCGGCCGCGGTGGAACATGGCAGAGCGCGAGTGCCAATGTCAGTGCAGCCCAAGTCAGCTTGGGGTCGTTAGTCCAAAGCTTGCAGGCTTCTTCTAGCGCGGCAAACGAAACTACTTCAAGTGGGTGAGCAACCAGCCCGAGCAGATCGCGCGCCACACCGCGCGCGGCCGTTCCTTCGCGGAGATCCGCTGCGAGGCCCCGCGCCACGTAGATCGCCTGGTGCCACGGAATCACAGAACCAGCCGACCACATCAGATCGGGCTTCTCAGGCAGACGAATCGCACGCCCTAAGACTTCACGAGCCCACTCAAACTCTTCTTGGGTGCGCCCTTCCCGGAAGTTGAGCACGACGGCCGCAGTAGCGGCGACCGCACCTCGACGCATGCCCCGCTGCTCCTCTTCGTTCTCCTCGTTCGAGCGCTCGAACAAGTCACTTGCATCCGACTCCTTGGCCACTCCGATGGCACCCTCAACCGTGTAGGTCCCATTCAATGCTCTCTCTTCGAGCGACTTGGACGCCCACGTCCAAAGGTTCATCTCCCTGAGCCGCATTGATGCTTCTTCCGCTCTAGCGACGTTCTCCGGCTTGGCGGCAGAAGGACTGACGTGAACAATTGCAACCTCGTTCGAATCCTCCCGTGTGCGGTAGGCCTGATAGTTTTTCGTGTCTGCCAGCTCGGCATACTCGATCGCCTGAGCTGTGAGGTGCTCTCGAGCCCTCGGATTGTTGCGGTGCTCTTCGTACTGGTAAGGCAGATCGTTCTGGAAATTGAGAATCGCTTCGCGCGCTCGGTCGCGGATTGGCCCCGTCGCAAAGACGAACCTGGGCACCATCCAACTAAGCTGTGTCTTGCGGACCGGCCGCGCGTTTGCTGCTTGGATCGCCTCAATGTGGGGCTTATCGGTGCGGTGAGTGAAACCAATAAGGTTTGTCGCTGACGAGAGGTCTTGCACCATTCGGGTGCGATCCGCCGCCAGCAGGCGTTGTGAGGTGACGAGCGGCAAGGTCGCGTCGGACACCGTCTCGGTATGGAGAGCGAGCATCGACGCAATGCCCAGGATCGCGATGCACTCGTTACCGTAGACGACTTGCTGGATCAGCTCGTCAACGGGTCGGCCACGCCCAAGCTCGGCGAAGCACCACTCCTCGAGCGCCATAAACCCGCACCCGATAGCCTTCGGCGCCCACGTCGATCGAAACCAAAGGTACTCCCGGTCGGTGCCCCAGAACCTTTGGCTGCCGCAGGGAAACGTCAGTTCGAGCGGTATGGGGGTGCCGCCACCCTCCCGTGAGTGACGATGCAGCTGTCGCCACGCGGTCATCGCGTGGTCGCAGAGTTCCCGAAGGAGTCGCAGTCCCTCGTCGGGCGATGATTGGAAGAGCGAGTGAAAGGGCTCTCGAAGTGGCGAAGGAGGCCAGAAGCTTCGGTGATCGTCGTGGATCGATAGCCTTTCCCAGTCGTGGTAGCTGAAGTCGCCGATAGATCTCAGATGGAATCCGCCCGAGAGTGCCATTTGCTCTTGACGCGTACGCTCTGCTTCCGGCTTGGCCAGAATGGCCTTTCGCCACTCCGCTGCGTTGCGAAGCTCCCGCTCTTCTCGGGCGACTTGATCGTCCGGAAGTTCCTCGCGTAGGAACGCCAGTGAGAGCTCGACGACTGACTTGGGAAGCGATTGAGCAAGGACGGGAGAGAAAGCGATGATGTCGATAAAGACATCGTCACGGATGCGTTCGAACTTGGTGCACCGTTGCAAATAGTCGGACGCGAAGCTCGGCTCGACTCTCGATGCTCTGAGGATGAGGCGGCCCAAAGACTTCCTGAAAGCGCCAAGGTCTGGCACCTTCGCCCAGTACGCTGCGGTCTCGTCGGGGCCGTCGGCGGTACTGATCGCGTCGATGCCGGCAAGCCACGCTGCGCATTGCTGCAGAAGAGCGCGAGACGTTGGGTTGCGAAAGTCCGCTAGC
>JAKOVA010000292.1 GCA_029782335.1 Actinomycetes bacterium
ACGGCGCCTGCCGACGACATCCCCGACTACCCACGGGGTCGTGGCGACGTCGGAGCCGTGACCACCGAGACCGTCATCATCATCGCCGGCCTCGCCGCCCTCGCCCTGGCCGTCGTTGCGATCATCGTCGCCAAGGTCACCGACAAGGCCAACTCGATCCCCACGAGCTGAGAGCCAACGGTGACTCCAAGCGCTCCCGGCCCCGACAGCGGGCTCGACCCGCCGAGCCCGCTCGCGCCCCGACGATGCCGCGGCGACTCCGGAAGCGCCTCGACCGAGCTGGTCATCGTCATGCCACTGCTGTTGCTGCTCGTCCTCGCCTCGGTCCACGTCGGGCTGTGGTTCCACGCCCGCCACCTCGTCAACGCCGCGGCCCAGGAAGGCGCTCGGGCCGCGCGCGCTTCCGGGGCGACCGACTCCGACGGGTACGACCGGGCGCAACAGATCCTCGGAGACCTGGGATCCAACTCGGTCACGAGCCCCGCCATCGTCGTGACCCGATCAAGCGGCTCCGTCACCGTCTCGGTGACCGGGCATGCCCCGCCGGTGATCCCCGGGCTGCCCATGAGCGTCTCGGCTTCGTCGACCTCGCCGATCGAGGAGTTCAAGCCGTGACCCGCCTTCGTGGCGACGATGGGTCGGTCACGACCGAGGTCGTCATCGTCACTCCCATCGCCATCATGCTGCTGTGCCTGGTGGCGCTCGTCGGCCGGACGGCGACCGCCCGCGAGCAAGTGGACGAGGCAGCGCGAGACGCTGCCCGGTCGGCGAGCCTCGAGCGCGATCCCTCAGCAGCGTGGTGGGCCGCGCAGGACTCGGCAATGACGTCGCTCGCTGCCGGAGGGTTCCGGTGCGCATCGACGAGCGTCGACGTCGACACCAGCGCCTTCCAGCCCGGTGGGCAGGTCGCGGTCACCGTGCGGTGTGACGTCCCGCTGTCGGACCTGGGACTGCTCGGCCTCTCCGGGACCCGCACCGTCGAGTCGCGCAGCGTCTCGGTCGTGGACCAGTACCGAGGCCTGCCATGACCCAAGGCCGGAAGAGCACACGCCTCCAGGGTGACGACGGTGCAGCGACCCTGTGGATGGTGTTCGGCACCATCATCATCTTCGCCGTCGCCGGGCTCGTCTTCGACGGCGGCACGCTCATCTCCGGCAAGCGCGACACCATCAACGACGCGGAGGAAGCGGCGCGCGCCGGCGCGCAGGCGATCGATGCCGGATCGGTGCTCGCAGGCACCGGGCCGCAGCTCGACCCAGCAGCCGCTGTCGCACGAGCCGAGCAGTTCCTCGCCACCAACGGGTGGTCCGGCACGGCCACCGCTGACAACACGTCGGTCACGGTGACCATCACGCGCCAGCAGTCGATGACCTTCCTCCAGACCTTCGGACTCGGAGAACGCACCATCACCGGCACCGCGACCGCCCGACCCCAGCAAGGCTTCGCCGGCCCGTAGAGGAACCGCCATGCCAACAACAGCACGACCCGCCGGACAGCAGATCCTCACCGCCATCGGACACCTGATCTGGACCAGCATCGTCGTCATCGGCGCGCCCGTCGCCCTCTGGCGATTCTTCGGCTGGCCGCTCCCTGCCGAGATGCCCAACTGGGGTGAGGTCGTCTCGACCCCGCTCCAGCTCGTCGATCCCGTCGTGATCCTCAACACGTTCGTCTGCCTCGCCTGGATCTGCTGGGCGACCTTGATGGCGTACGTGGCCCTCGACGTCGTCGACACGGCACGCGGCGTCGGGCAACGCATCCACCGCATCGGCCCGTTCGGCGCCGTCGCCGCCAAGCTGGTCGGATCCGCCGTCCTGCTCGCCAGCCTCGCCCGACCGACGGTCTCGCTCGCCGCGCCGGCCGCGCCAACACCTGTCGTGCATGCCGTCGACGCCACCGCGTTCGCCGCGAATCCGGCGTTGTCTCTCCCAGCCGACGGACCTCTCACGAGTGCTGCGCCGATCGTCAACACGACCACCGCACCAACCCCCGTGCCGGCGGGGAACCCCGTCTACGTCGTGCAACGAGGCGACAGCCTCTGGGCAATCGCCGAGGCGCACCTCGGCTCTGGCTTCCGCTGGACCGAGATCCACGACCTCAACCGTTCGTTCATCGCCGACCCCGACATCATCTGCATCGGCTGGCAGCTCAAGCTCCCAGCGGACGCGTACCTCCCCGCCCTCGATCTCCCCGCACCCAACCCTGTCGCGAGCCCAGCACCCGAACCGATCCCTCCTGCGCCGGCACCGGCACCCGAGACGCCGACTCCCGAGCCCCACGCACACCCCACCGAGTCACACGCCCCGACGACTACCAGCGTGCAGCAAGATGCCAGCCGGCAGGTCGACGTTCCGCCTGCCGGTGCGGCGGGCCCGACGGACACGGCATCGACCGAGCCGGTGGCCGACAACGACGAGCTTCCGTCGCTCGCCGTCCTCGTTCCTGGCATCACCGGTGCGACGGTTCTGGCATCAAGCCTCCTCCTGCTCACGCGCCGGGCACAGCGCCGTCACGACCGGTCAGTGCCGAGGTCCCGACGCCCTGTCGTTCCCCTCGAACGCTCCCTCGTCGCTGCCGCCGACGTACCGCTCGTGCGGTGGGCCGGCCAGGAGTTGGCCTTGCTCGGCGAGCAGCTGGCCGGACGCCGCATCGAAGCCAACCCCGTCGCGGTCGAGTTCAGCACCGACTCCGGCCTCGAGCTGCTGTGGGACCGTCCGTTCCCCAACGCACCCGCTCCATGGGAGGCCGTCCCCGGCGCTTGGGCATGGCGGCTGCTCTACGACCCCGACGCGCCCGTGCCCTCCGCCGACCGACCAGCGCTGATCGCCGGCCTCGTCACCGTCGGCCAGCGCAACGGCCGCCAGCTCATGCTCGACCTCGAAG
>JAKOVA010000297.1 GCA_029782335.1 Actinomycetes bacterium
GTGCCGATGTGCGAGCACGGGCGTGAAGATCGGCCGGTGCTCGCCGGACATGAGGATCATCTTGCCCTCGTTGTAGGCGATCCCCAGCTCGATCCACGCGCCGACGGTCTGGATCGGCTTGGGTGGCAAGAGCAGCCACAGCACGTCGGCCTGCTTGACCTCTTCGAGATCGCGCAGCGTCCACTTCGTGAGCTGCTCGGCAGTCGCCTCGGCGGGATTCGCGGCACCGACCTTGCCGATGATGTCGACCCACGTCGACATCACGTGGATGTCCGCGTCGCGGAGTTGCTGTGCGATCGCGCGCGCTCGCTCGATCTCGGCGCTCGCACCGGCCAGGTACACCTTCGTGATCATGGTTCTCGTCCTCTCTGAACAGCTAGCTTCCCGTCCGGGAAGCGAAGGTTGAGCCACTGCGCGATCAGATCGAACACGCTCGTGTAGCTGTGGATCTCGTCGTCACCGGTGTACCCGTTGGGTCCGAACCGGTTGTGGCGTAGCTTCTCGACGAACAGCGAGAGCGGCACGCCATGCTGCAAGCCGACGCTGATCGTCATCGCGAGCGCATCGAGCGCCCCGACCGTGAGCGGCATCGTTGCACTCCGGTTCTCGTCGGAGTGGTCCTCGCCATCGACCCGACGATCCTCAGCCTTGATGAAGATCTCCCCGAGGGTCTGATCTTCGTGCATCCCGGCTGTGAGGTACAGCTTGAGCACGCGCTTGGTCTTAGCCGGATCGGTGTCAACATAGCGGAGCTCGAACCGCTTGGTGATCGCGGGCCGCTCGGGCGGAAGTGTTCGGCGCATCAGGGCTTGTCTGGGAACTCGTTGCGGATCTTGATCATGCTGATTTCTTGCCGCGCCCGCTCGCGGTCAGCTCCTTGACGTGGAGCATGTTGAAGATGTCGAGCGTCGTCTTGCCCTTGAGCGTCTCGAACTCGGCGTCAGTAACATCGGCGGCGACGAACGGGCGCTCGTCCTTCCACGTCTCGCGGATCGCGCGCTCCATGCTGACCGGGATCGCGTTCTGATCGCTCGGAGCGAGCTCGCCGTTCTGGATCGCACGGATGATCTCCTCCCGCGCGTGCTGGGGTGCTTGCTCGTCGTCACCGGTCACGCAGTACACGTCATAGACGACGATCACGTTCTGGATCCGCATCGGGTTCTCCTACGTCACTTGGGCTGGAGGGATAGCGTAGGCCGCGTGGTAGAGCCCACGGCGCCACGCGAACTTGAACGCGCGCACCCGGCGCGTCGCATCGGGAGTTTCGGGGGTTCCAGCGGTGATGCCGAGTGCATCGGCGCAGCGCCACAATGTGATCTGCTCCTCGGTGATCGAGCCGCTGATCAACGAGAGCACGGCGTTGAAGCCGTTCCCGCCGCCGGAGCTGTTCGAGATGATCAGTTGTACGCAGCGAATCGCGCAGCGGAGTGCAGGCGTTGCCACGGTCCACGGCATCGTGAGTAACCACTCGTCGAGGTGGACGTAGACATCCCGCGAGGCCATGCGCTTCGCATGGATCTCGTGGAGCGTCTGTTCGATCTGGATCATCGGTGCGTTGCGCACCTCGAACATGCCAGCGACGCTCAGCGCAAGACCGACGGCATTCCAGCCGTCA
>JAKOVA010000044.1 GCA_029782335.1 Actinomycetes bacterium
CCTGACCGAGAAGGCCGGCTGGACGATGGTGACCAACCAGGTGTCGCCGCTCGGCACGCAGGACTTCAGCCAGTACCTGACCAACATCGCGAACTCCGGGGCCGAGTTCCTGATCAACGTCAACTGGGGCCGCGATGCGGTGCTCTCGACCCAGCAGGCCAAGCAGTTCGGCCTGATCCCCAAGATGTCGCTGATCATCCCTTACCAGATTCCGTTCCTCGCCAAGGAAGTGGGGCCGGACCTCACGGCGGGCGTCTTCGCTGCGACCGACTTCTGGTGGACGCTCGAGGACAAGTATCCGCTTGCGAAGATGTTCGTCGAAGCGTTCCACAAGAAGTACGGCTACCGGCCGGAGTGGGGCGCCGAGAACGCGTACGTCAGCTTCGCCCACTGGGCGCGGATGGTCTCCGAGGCGGGCAGCTTCTATCCGCCCGACGTGATCAAGCAGTACGAGAAGGGCGAGACGATCCCGTCGCTCGTCGGCGACGTCCACTATCGGCCGCAGGATCACCAGTGCGTTCGTCCGGTCGTCATCGTTCGAGGCAAGGCCAAGAAGGACATGAAGAACGCCGAGGACTTCTGGGAGGTGGTCGAGATCGTGCCAGGCGAGACGGTGATGCAGGCGCCCGACGCGTTCGGCTGCAAGCTCGGCGACTACACCTGACAGGCCAGCGCGTCCCCCGGCCGATGCGGCCGGGGGGCGCCTGCCGCGCGCTTGCCGTCGCACCTGACGGCGTGCATCGATGCTCCGGGCGGGACAGCGTGATCAACTGGGCCAATTTCATATCGCAGTGCTTCAACGGGCTGGTGCTGGGCGCGCTGCTGGCCCTCATCTCGTCGGGACTGACGATCATCTACGGCACGCTGGGCGTGCTCAACCTGGCGCACGGCGCCATGTTCATGCTGGGCGGCTATGCCGGCTGGGTGGCCTACACCTACACCGACTCGTTCGTCGTCGCAGTCATCGCCGGGTCATTGTTCGTGATGCTGGTGGGCGTGGCGATGGAGCGGCTGATCATCCGCCACTTCTATTCACGGCCGCACGAAGACCAGCTTCTGGTCACTTTCGGCCTGGGCATCGTCTTCGTCGAGGCCGTGCGCTTCTTCTTCGGCAGCCTGTCGCAGACCGTGCCGCCGCCGGCGCCGCTCGTCGGCATCACGCAGCTCGGCTTCATGGTCTACCCGACCTATCGGCTGGGCCTGCTCGGCATCGTCACGGTGGCGCTGCTGCTGCTGTACTTCGTGCTGTACCGCACGCGCATCGGCATGATCGTGCGCGCCGGCATCGAGGACTCGGTGATGGTCGACTCGCTCGGCATCAACGTCTACCGGGTCTTCATGCTGGTGTTCGGCATCGGCGCCATGGCGGCCGGCTTCGCCGGCATCGTCAACGCCCCGGTGGTCTCGATCGCTCCCGACGTCGGCGAGGCCATCCTGGTGCAGACCTTCGTCGTCGTCGTCATCGGGGGCGTCGGCTCCTTCACGGGCGCGGTGCTCGGCGGCCTCATCGCTGGCGAGATCATCAGCATCACCTCGATGTTCGACCCCGCCTACTCCTACGTCATGCTGTTCGTCGCGATGACGCTCGTGCTGGTGCTTCGTCCTCACGGACTGCTCGGCACGGCGGGCCGCGAGTGAACGTGGCCCTGCGATGCTGACCAGAAAACGCCCCTTCGTCGTCGAGATCGTCACGGCCCTCGCCCTGATCGCGGCACCCTTCGTGTTGCCCTACCTGGGCTTCTCGCCGACCACGATCAACCGCATCCTGATCTGGGGCCTGGTCGGTATCGGCTTCGACCTGCTGTTCGGCTACACCGGCCTGCTCTCGTTCGGCCAGTCCGCGTTCTTCGGCACCGGCGGGATGTTCGCTGCCTACCTTCTGACGCAGACGTCGTTCACCAACACCATCGCGGCCGTCATCCTCGGCACGATCGCGGCGGGCGTGATCGGCTACCTGGTCGGCCTGATCGCGCTCAGGCGCACCGGTATCTACTTCGCCATGATCACGGTGGCGATCGCCGAAGTCTTCTTCTTCGTCGAGTTCAATCCGCTGTCGGCCTTCACCGGCGGCGAGAACGGG
>JAKOVA010000094.1 GCA_029782335.1 Actinomycetes bacterium
CTGATCCGCGTGCTCGACAACATGCGCCCTGCCGACGCCCTGACCGCCAGTGACCGCGCGTGCTCCGAGGCCAAAGCCTCCGGGGGCGCGACCGTCATCTCCTACGACTCGAGCAGCACGGAGTTGCTGAACTACCTCGACGAGATCAAGCTCGTGGCAGGAATGAAGGAACGCCTGCCGATCGAGAATTTCTTCACGCAATTGCAGCCGATCGTCTCCTTGCGCAACCCCGAGTCGAGCCTCTGCTACGAGGTGTTGATCCGGATGCGCGACAACGGCGGGCAGGTGCTGCCGCCCGCCCGCTTCATTCCGGCTGCCGAACGCAACGGGTTGATGACGCAGATCGACCGTTGGGTGCTCCGCAGCACGCTCGAATGGCTCGACTCCCAACCTGCCCACCGCGACAACGTCGACTTCTGCACGCTGAACCTGAGCGGCGCCTCGCTGAACGACGAGAAGTTCCTTCAGGACACGATCGCGCTGATTCGCTCGCATCCGGAGTCGACGAGGAAGATCTGCTTCGAGATCACGGAGAGCGTCGCCCTTTACGATCTGAACACGACTCGGCGGTTCGTCGATCGGGTCAAGTCGTTTGGCGCGATGGTCGCGCTGGACGACTTCGGCGCGGGTTACACCTCCTTCAGTTACCTGAAGGAGCTTCCCGGCGACCTGGTCAAGATCGACGGTAACTTCATCCGCGACGTCAACCTGAATCGGGCGAATTTCGCGATCACGCGCGCAGTGGTCGACCTGGCACACGAGCTCGGGATGGGCTGCGTGGCCGAATGGGCCGAGAACGCCGGTATCGTCAAGTCGCTCATCGAGCTCCAGGTGGACTATGCCCAGGGCTATGGAGTCTGCCGACCGCTCGATCGAGAGCGCCTTCTTGCGGTTCCCAACGCGGTGACGCTGATCCGCGACCAGGAGACCGCCGACATCATCCTGGGCAGCGCGATCGGCGCTCGCGACGCCTCGCAGCGGCTCACGCTGCCGATCTGAGGCCTCCTGAACGCATCGGCTGCCCCGCGTCGGGCGGCCACCCTCCGGCGGCGGACGGACGCTGCCTGCGACGGTTTATGATTGGACGCTTCCGATCATTCCAGCCCCGCCCGGAGTTCGCATGTCCAGCATCCGCTACGAGAAGGACGCCCATGGCGTCGTGACACTGCTTCTCGATGCCCCCGACCAGCCGGTCAATACGATGAATGCCGCGTTCCAGGCCGACCTTCGCGCGATCGTCGTTCGGTTGGAGGGGGAACGGGAGCAGATCCGTGGCGTCATCTTCACCTCGGCCAAGCGAACCTTCTTCGCGGGCGGCGACCTGCGCGCCCTGATAGCGGTTCGACCCGAGGATGCCGCGACGTTCTTCCACGAGCTGGAAGCCATGAAGGCGTGCCTGCGACGGATCGAGAAGCTCGGCAGGCCGGTCGTCGCCGCCATCAACGGCAGTGCGCTTGGCGGCGGACTCGAGCTCGCGCTGTCCTGCCACGCAAGGCTGTGCATCGACGACCCGTCGATCGAGATCGGCTTCCCAGAGGTGACGCTGGGGCTGCTGCCCGGCGCCGGCGGCGTCGTGAAGACCGTGCGCCTGATCGGACTGCAGCATGCACTCCCCTACCTGAGCGAGGGACGCCGCGTCGCGCCTGCGAAGGCGCTCGAGATGGGCCTCATCGACGGATTGGCGCGCGATCGGGACGACCTGCTCACGCGCGCCCGGGCCTGGATCGACGCGCACCCCCACCCGCAGCAGCCCTGGGACGACCCGAAACACCGCATTCCGGGCGGCACGCCAGCGAGTCCGGCCGTCGCGGGAATGCTGCCGATTGCGCCCGCCATCCTCCAGCAACAGACACGCGGGAACTATCCCGCGCCCGAGGCGATTCTCGCGGCTGCCGTGGAAGGCGCGCAGGTCGACTTCGACACCGCGATGCGTATCGAGTCGCGCTACATGACGCGGCTCGTCACCGGGCAGGTGGCCAGGAACATGATCGGCACCCTGTTCTTCCAGCTCAACGAGGTGAAGGCCGGCAAGAGCCGGCCGGCCGATCC
>JAKOVA010000089.1 GCA_029782335.1 Actinomycetes bacterium
CTGGCCCGCTTCAAGGACGGGTACGGGCCGGTCGGCGCCTACTTCCTGCACCTGAAGACGTACACCCAGAACGGCGTGGGCGAGGAGTACGAATCCAAGTGGTGGCCGGAACTGCAGAAGATGGTCGGCAAGGAATACCTCGATCCTGAAGCTTCGCACCTGACGCATCGTCCGATCCCGACCTGCCTGCGCAACCACGCACTGATCAGCGAGATCAACGCCGGCCGCGGCCCGATCCACATGGTGACGATGCGCGCCTTCCAGGACCCGCACCTCGAGGAAGTCGGCTGGGAGAACTTCCTGGGCATGACCGTCGGGCAGGCGGTCCTGTGGGCCGCCACCGACGTCGACCCGAAGAACGAGAACCCCGAACTGACCACCTCCGAGCCCTACGTGATGGGCTCGCACGCGACCGGATCGGGCGCCTGGTGCTCGGGCCCCGAGGACCTGTCGCCCCCCGAGTACTTCTGGGGCTACAACCGCATGACGACGGTCGAAGGTCTCTTCGGGGCCGGCGACGCCGTCGGCGGCACGCCGCACGCGTTCTCGTCGGGCTCGTTCACCGAGGGCCGGCTGGCGGCGAAAGCCGCCTGCAAGTACATCGACGACGGCAAGGCGGAGGGCATCGTCGTCTCGCAGGCGCAGATCGATCGCCTCCATCAGGAGGTGTACAGGCCTCTCGAGCACTATCGCATCTACCGCAACACGATCGTTGCGGGCGACGTCAATCCGCACTACATCAACCCCCAGCAGGGGCTCGACCGCCTGCAGAAGCTGATGGACGAGTACTGCGGCGGCGTGTCGGCCAACTACATGACCAACGAGAAGCTCCTGAACATCGGCCTGAAGAAGCTCAGGATCATGGAGGAGGATCTCGAGAAGCTGGCCGCCGCGGACCTGCACGAACTGCTGCGTGCCTGGGAGCTGAAACACCGTCATCGCGCCGCCGAATGCGTCACGCATCACACGATGTTCCGCAAGGAGACGCGCTGGCCCGGTTACTACTACCGGGGCGACTACCTGAAGCTGGACGACCAGAACTGGCACGTGCTGACGGTCTCGCGACGCGACCCGAAGACCGGCGAGTACACGATGGAAAAGGCGCCCTGCTATCACCTGGTGGGCGACGAGCAGTAGCAGGATCGTCGGCGACGCGCGTGAACATCATCGAGAAGACGGACGAAGAGATCCTGGCGATGGCCGCGCCCCTGTGGCGTGACCTCGTCAGGTACTCGAACGAGGGCAAGTACGGCGAGTTCTCCAGGAACTTCTCCAGTTCGCTGGCGCGCGCCATGGATCAGGTGGCCGCCGGGCACCAGTTCGCCCACAGCGAGCTGGCCCGGAGTCTGTCCGACCAGTTCGACACGCTGGGTATCATCCGTCGCGGCGAACACGTGACCGTCCTGTTCCGGCAGCGCAGCACGAAGAAGCCCGGCGAATGGCTCGGCCGACTCGTGCTCGGCTACGAGGACGGGCAACTCAGGATCTTCGGTGCCTCCATCTTCTGACCACTC
>JAKOVA010000095.1 GCA_029782335.1 Actinomycetes bacterium
CGCACCGGCCAGCCCGCCAGTTCGGATCCGTCGGGACGCAGCGCGTGGATGAACCCGTCGTCCGTCGCCACGATGAGGTCGTCGACGCCGTTCGAGTCGAGGTCCGCGAAGACCGGTGACGAAGCCCCGACCCCGGGGATCGTCGTGGGGAACCCCGCAACGAGGTCGGGGTCGTCATGGACGAAGACCTGTCGCTGGTTCACCCCGACCCGGCCTTCCGCATCGGTCACCACCACCCGGACCCGCACCGCGAATCGATCTTCGTCGGGCTGTCCGTTGCCTCGCGACGAGGGGCCCGCTGCCCCGCCCTCGATCGCCGCGGCGACCTGTGCGAGGTCGATCTCGGCGAGCACGCCGCTGCGGGACGAACGCTGGCCATCGGAGGAGGCGGCGAGGTGCCACTGCTCGGTTGCCGGCCACGCCGGGGGTTGGAGCCCGGTCGCCCATTCGACCCGGTAGCCGTAGGAGGCTGAACGGCGGGCGGCGACGGTGCCTCGCACCGTCATCGTTCCGCTCGCGGGCAGCACCTCGAACCACGAGGGACCCACGAGATCGGCTTCCGGCGGAATCTCCCCGGACGCAGCGGCACGAACCGCTTCGTAGGTGTTCACGCGGCCGAACCCGAAGGTGGCGTCCCATCCGGGTGTGGTCGGATACCGGGCGAACCCTGGAGGTCCGGCCTCGTTCGCCGGCTCCTTGCCGCGAGGGGTGGAGAAGTCGATGTCGTCAGCGGTGCCGCGGAGCAGCTGCGCGATCTCGTTGGCCGACAACGACGGCGAGACTCCGGCGTTACGGGCTGCGGAGATGACGAGGCCCGCCATGCCGGCGCTGAGGCCGGTCGCCTCGGAGGAACAGCCGTCGGAAGGAACGGTGACCCACACCAGACCGCCGTAGTTGGTGCATCCGTTGAGAGAGAAGACGTCGTTGTCCATGAGGTCGCCGACGTCGCCGAGGAAGCCGTAGGTCTGGGTCATGGAGTTCACGGCGATGGTGTGGTCCAGCGCGGCGGGCAGGTTCGCGTGCTTGGACGCTTCATCGGCCATCGACGCGATGATCGGCACGCCGCTCGCATAGGCGGCGTTGATCGCCGCCTGGGCCTGCGGGGGGTTGTTGATCGCACCGAGCGCTTCTTGCACGACGCTCGCGCCGGAGTCGAGAGCGAAGAGCACGCCAGCAGCGAAACGGCCACCCTCGGCGATGAACGAGTCGCCGACTCGCACCGGCAGGAACCGACACGACGGGCAGGTTCCGACGCTGCCGCCGTTGTCGGCCGCTGCGGTGGAGTCGCGGGCCTCGCCGGTGCCGTGTCCGTAGGCCACGTCGTCGAGCGGATTGTTGTCGCCGAAGAGGAAGTCCCACCCGGAGATGTCGTCGACGTACCCGTTGCCGTCGTCGTCGATTCCGTTGTTGAACTCCGGCGTGAGGATGAGGTCTTCGGGGTCGATGACGCCGTTGTGGTTGCGGTCGCGGACCCGCGGGTCTTTCGCGTAGTCGGCGGCGGTGACGCGACCGTCGCGGTTGGTGTCGTAGGTGGACGAGCGGGCCGGCCGCGGGAGTTCGCCGACGTTCAGATACGCCTGATCGACGAGATCCCGCAGTTCGTCACGCGAACCCATCGACCACTTCACGCCTGAGTCGAGCACGGCGATCAGCACGTCGTCGCGGCCCCGCGTGATCCCCCACGCCAAGTCCACGCTTGGGCCCTGGGACCCGCACAACCGGTGAACCGACCGTCCCCAACGGGAGTCGCGTCGCGAGGTCAGCTTGTAGTTGTCGCTGTCGTAGTCGCTCGGCAGCGAGGCCGGATCCGGCGTCTCGTAGCGGTTCACCGAGCAGTCGGGCGGCGGCGGCGCGTCGATGTCCCGACGGAGCAACTCCCGCGACGACGGGGTCGAGGCGGCAGCGACCGCCGCCTGCGCGTCAACACCCGGTGCGAGCCCGCCGAACGCGACCAGCGCCGTGATCGCGGCGATCAGTCGGCGGTGGCCGCCGGCGCGTCGATGGAGGTGATCCATCGCTATCCCCTTCCCGTCGCCCCGGTCCCCACCGAGGTTGCCGCAGGTTATCGAGTGGCTCAGTTGCGGGCGACGAGACTTGCGACGGCCCAGATCGTGGCCAACAGCCCGATCGCGACGAGCGCTGCGATCCGGCTCATCGACGGGCGCTCCACAGGAAGGCCGTCGGGATCCGGCGGCGGGGGCCGGAACACTGCAGCGAGGTTCCCCACCACCATCGCGGCGCCGAACGCCAACAACAGCCACGCCAGCAGTTGATCGTCGAAGAGGAAGAAGTCCGCAGCGGCGATCACGACGTCAGTCTGCCACGATGCAGCCATCTACACGACAGATGAGAATCACGTTCACATCTTCACAAACTATGTCGGGGGGAGCGCTCCCGACTTCTTCCAGAGCGGTTGGACGATACTGGCCGTGCTGGCGGCCTCTCCTCCGTCAGCGCAACACAGCAGGGGCCACGGAGTGAGGGTCATCCCTCTCCCTCCAACACACCGCCGTCAGCGCTTTTCCAGGGTGCCGGCGTGTCGTGGCCTTCACTCCGCCCCCGCTGTCTCCCGTACCGAAGCCAACGGGTGTGACACACCACGACGTCACGGCGGAGAATGTGCAGATGCCACCCGCCGATCGACCCTGGCTGATGCGGACCTACTCCGGTCACTCAACCGCCGCCGCCTCCAACGCGCTCTACCGCACCAACCTCGCCAAAGGTCAGACCGGCCTGTCGATTGCGTTCGACCTGCCCACCCAGACCGGCTACGACCCAGACCACCCCATGGCCAATGGTGAGGTCGGCAAGGTCGGCGTTCCGGTTGCGCACCTCGGGCACATGCGCACGCTGCTCGAGGGCATCCCCCAGGGCGAGATGAACACGTCGATGACCATCAACGCCCCGGCCGCGTGGATGCTGGGGCTCTACGTGGCGAACGCGGCAGACCACGGCGTCGAGTCGAACCGGCTCCGCGGCACGACGCAAAACGACATCGTCAAGGAGTACCTGTCGCGGGGCACCTACATCTTCCCCCCTGGCCCGTCCCGCCGGCTGATCGTCGACATGTTCGCCTTCTGCAACCAGCACGTTCCGCACTGGAATCCGATGAACGTGTGCAGCTACCACCTGCAAGAGGCCGGAGCGACACCCACCCAGGAGCTCGCGTTCTCCCTGGCGACGGCGATCGGCGTGCTCGACGCTGTCCGCGACTCCGGGCAGATCCCCGACGGCGAGATGTCGGCGGTGGTCGCGTCGGTGAGCTTCTTCGTCAACGCCGGGATCCGCTTCATCGAAGAGACGTGCAAGATGCGTGCCTTCACCCAGATGTGGGATCGCATCACCGCCGAGCGATACGGCGTGACCGACCCCAAGGCGCGTCGCTTCCGCTACGGGGTCCAGGTCAACTCGCTGGGTCTCACCGAAGCACAGCCCGAGAACAACGTGCAGCGCATCGTGCTCGAAGCCCTCGGCGTCACCCTCTCCAAGAATGCACGGGCCAGGTCGCTGCAACTCCCCGCCTGGAACGAGGCGCTCGGCCTGCCCCGGCCCTGGGATCAACAATGGTCGCTGCGCATCCAGCAGGTGTTGGCCTACGAGACCGACCTTCTGGAGTACGGCGACATCTTCGACGGATCCCACGTTGTTGAAGCCCGCACGGCCGAGCTCGTCGACTCAGCATCCGCGGAGCTCGACGAGATCCTCGCCCTCGGCGGAGCGTTCGAAGCGATCGATGAGATGAAAGGCCGGCTCGTCCGCAGCCACGCCGAACGAATGCGCCGCATCGAAGATGGCGACCAGAAGATCGTCGGCGTCAACGTCTACCGCGAGACGGCCGCCTCGCCGCTCGACGGTGACGACAACATCCTCCGCGTGGACCCGGCCGTTCAGGACGAGATGATCGCCGACCTCCACGCGTGGCGGAACGAGCGAGACAGCGCTGCCGTTGCGGGCGCCCTCGATGAGCTGCGTCGTGTCGCGGCGACCGACGAGAACATCATGCCGGCGACGATCGCGCT
>JAKOVA010000098.1 GCA_029782335.1 Actinomycetes bacterium
CCGGCGTGGCGGAAATCGGTTCGTCCCAGGACAGCATCTGATGTCTCGCTTCAATATTTTCAGGTAACTACCTGTATTGCCGCGAGATCCCGCTGTTATTCACAAGCGGGATCTTACGGCCCATGTGGATTGCTTGCAACGATCAGGCGACATTCGGCTTGACTTGACCGACGTTTTGTCGGTGTTCACGCAACACATCGCATCGCGCGAACACGCTTCACACACCGTGTCAAGTTGCACTGCTCAAGGCTGTTCACTGACACGCTTCGCAGGTCGGATCGTCGATCGCGCAGAACTTCGGTGCCGCATCGCCCGCGTCGCCGAGCGATGTCGACGTCTGCGCCGATGCATGTGACGCGGATTGCGACGCAGCCGCCTGCGACGCGTACGAGAAGCCCGCGTTCATCGCGCCGTCGGCGGACACCGCGTTGAGTTGCCCGATCTTGTCGGTCGTGGACTTCTCCGCGCTGGTCGCGCCGAGCGTACGCAGGTAATAGGTGGTCTTGAGCCCGCGCAGCCAGGCGAGCGTGTAGGTCGCGTGCAGCTTGCGTCCGGACGCACCTGCCATGTAGATGTTCAGCGACTGAGCCTGGTCGATCCACTTCTGGCGGCGCGACGCGCACTCGACGAGCCAGGTCGGGTCGACCTCGAACGCGGTCGCGTAGATTGCGCGCAGTTCGGCGGGAATGCGGTCGATCTTCGCCAGCGAGCCGTCGAAGAACTTCAGGTCGGCAATCATCACCTCGTCCCAGAGGCCCAGCTTCTTCAGGTCGCGCACCAGGTAGTCGTTGACCACCGTGAACTCGCCCGACAGGTTCGACTTGACGTAGAGGTTCTGGTAGGTGGGCTCGATGCACGCCGACACGCCGATGATGTTGGAGATCGTCGCGGTGGGCGCGATCGCCACGCAGTTCGAGTTGCGCATGCCGTGCAGGCGGATGCGCTCGCGCAGCGCCGCCCAGTCGAGGCTCTCGGAGGTGTCGACCTCGACGTAGCCGCCGCGCTCCCCGGCCAGCAGCTTCAGCGTGTCGTGAGGCAGGATGCCGCGGTCCCAGAGCGAGCCGCGGAAGCTCGAATAGCGGCCGCGCTCCTCGGCCAGCTCGGTCGAGGCCCAGTAGGCGTGGTAGCAGACCGCCTCCATCGACCGGTCGGCGAACTCGACGGCTTCGGCGCTGGCGAACGGGGTGCGGGTCAGGTGCAGGCAGTCCTGGAAGCCCATGATGCCCAGGCCCACCGGACGGTGCTTGAGGTTGGAGTTTCGCGCCTTGCCCACCGCGTAATAGTTGATGTCGACGACGTTGTCGAGCATCCGCATCGCGGTGCGGATCGTGCGGCGCAGTTTCTCGTGGTCGAGCACCCAGCGCCCGCCCTCCTCGCGCATGTGCGCGACCAGGTTGACCGAGCCGAGGTTGCAGACCGCGATCTCGGTGTCGCTGGTGTTCAGCGTGATCTCGGTGCACAGGTTAGAGCTGTGCACCACGCCGACGTGCTGCTGCGGCGAGCGCAGGTTGCAGACGTCCTTGAACGTGATCCACGGGTGGCCGGTCTCGAACAGCATCGACAGCATGCGCCGCCACAGCTGCACCGCCGGCACCTTCTTGAACAGCTTCAACTCGCCGCTGGCGGCTCGCGCCTCGTGGCGCAGGTAGGCCGCCTCGAACGCCTTGCCGTACAGGTCGTGCAGGTCCGGGCAGTCGGACGGGGAGAACAGCGTCCATTCGCCGTTCTCCATCACCCGCTTCATGAACAGGTCGGGAATCCAGTTGGCGGTGTTCATGTCGTGCGTGCGCCGCCGGTCGTCGCCGGTGTTCTTGCGCAGCTCGAGGAACTCCTCGATGTCGAGGTGCCAGGTCTCGAGGTAGGCGCAGACGGCGCCCTTGCGCTTGCCGCCGTTGTGGGCCAGCGCAGCGGTGGTCATGTACGAACGCACGCCGTCGACCTTCAGGTCGCAGACGAAAGGCTCCGGCTCGATCGGCCCGATCGAGCGCACGCGCGAGAAGACGTGCTTGCCCAGGCGCAACCAGTTGCGCTTCGTGAGCGGTCGCGCACCAACCAGCTCGGCGATCTCCGGGACCGCCGGAATGCGCAGATCCCAGGCGCGGGTCACGCCGTCGAAGCGTGTGCTGCTTCCGTCCGAACGCGTCGCGTGGTGCCCGTTGGCCCGCTCGCGCAATCCGCCCGTGGCCGGCACGCCGAGACGCAGCAACTGGTACCTCAGTCCCTCGACCAGGGCACGCGACGTGTTGGTGAAACTGATCTCCTTGCCGCGCGAGACGTTGCCATCGGTTTCGACGAGGCCCTGCACCAGGCGCAGCGCCTGCCCGAGCGGCAGGTGCGCGAAGCGGGCGGCGATCGCCTTGCTGCCGTCGGGGCCGTAGAGATCCTCACGAGTGAACGGCATGGACGCGCCGATCGATCCGGCGATCCGGCCGGTCGTCGCGTCGCGCCGCACGCCCAGACCCGCCGACCAGTGGACCTGGCAGTAGCTGTCGCCGCGGCGCGTTTCCCAGTAGTGGATACCGCGACGTTCGAGATAGCCGCGCACGAAGTCCAGATGCGCATCGCGCGTCGGGTGGCCCGACACGCCGAACTGCTGCCCGCCCTTCGACAAGTGGCCGTCGCCGAGCAGGATCCCGTACATGCGCGCGTCGTCTTCGTCGAAACCCGCGACCGGCACGACCTCCTGTGGCACGACCTGCGCAACGTAGTCGCCGCGCTCGAGCGTTCCCGCATCGACCCAGGCCGGCGCGACCTTGCGCTTCCCGAGCCATGCCATCGTGCGCTCGACATCCTGCCCGAGCGGCACGCCGCGGATCGCCCAGACCGGGTGTCCGGCGGTCACGCGTAGCGGCTCGATGGCATGCTTGAGCCGGATCTCGACCATCGGGTCGGTCTGGTTGTAGACCATCCGCTCGGTGACTTCGCGGTACTCGCCGTCGATTCCGAGCACGAGGTCACCCGGTGCGACGTCACGGATCGGGCGTACGCCCGCGTTCGTGTAGACACCGGTGGCGGGCGCGAAGCACTGGTTGACGGCCACGGCCGTGTCGTTGACGACCTTCAGGAACGGCACGACGCCCTGGCTCTTGCCGTTGGTGCCGCGGATGTGCGAGCCCAGCGCGCGCACCGGCGTCCAGTCGTTGCCGAGCCCGCCCGCGTACTTGGCCAGCAGCGCGTTCTCCTTGATCGCCTCGTAGATGCCGTCGAGGTCGTCGGAGACGGTGGTGAGGTAGCACGACGACAGCTGCGAGCGGTGGGTGCCCGAGTTGAACAGCGTCGGCGTGGAGCTCATGAAGTCGAACTTCGACAGCAGCTCGTAGAACTCGATCGCACGCGCCTCGCGG
>JAKOVA010000114.1 GCA_029782335.1 Actinomycetes bacterium
CGACCGGCGAGCACGCGGCCGGCCGATCGTGACGCTTCGAGGTTGAGCGGGATCGTCGCGAGGTTCTCGACGACGACCAGATCGGCGTCGCAGAGCGCGTCGGTGAGTCGGGCGTCGAGCTCGTCGGGCCGCTCGACCCGATCGTCGATGCCTAGCCCGGCGACGAGCCGGTCGGCGTCACCGTCGCCCGCAACGCTCACCACGTCGAAGCCCAGCTCAGCGAAGATCGTCATCCATCGTCGGGCGACGATCGAGACGCCGTCGGTCGGGCCGAAGCGGAACGAGAGGAAGGCAGCAGTCGGTATGGTCGTGAGCTTGACGGCGAACGACGCTTCGGCACAACACCACGGGGGCTTCGCTGCCGACGCGCTCCGCGTCATGGAGGCCAACTGGCGGGCGGAGGGCTACACGTGCCCGAACCGCGACCGTTACCCGTGGCAGTGGCTGTGGGACTCGTGCTTCCATTCGATCGTCTGGGCGCACGCCGGCGACGAACGGGCACTGACGGAGCTGGCGAGTTGTTTCGCCGGCCAGCTCCCCGGAGGGTTCGTCCCCCACATGGCGTACCCAAGCGATCCCGACCACCACGCCGGGTTCTGGGGTCGCCGCGGCTGGTCGTCGATCACCCAACCGCCGATGTTCGGGCACGCGCTCGCAGAACTCGCCCGGCGGGGGATCGACCCGCCGGGCGAGCTCATCGAACGAGCCGGACGGGGGCTCTGGTTCCTCCTCGAACAACGCCGGCGATCGCCTGCCGGACTCGTGGAGGTCGTGCATCCGTGGGAGTCAGGCGCAGACGACTCGCCCCGCTGGGACGACCTGATGGGTGGAGCGGACATCGACGCCGCCAAGCGCCGGTCCGTCAAGGGGGCCCTGCTCGACGCGGTACTGCGTGCGAGCGACGGCGCTGCGGTCGCGAACGACGAGTGTCGGGTCGGGGCGGTTTCGTTCAGCTCGCTCGTGGCGTTCAACTGCGCCGAGCTCGCGTGGCTCACCGGTGATCGGGCGATCGGCGCGGCTGGCGGCGAGTTGGCGGAGTCGGTGTCCGCGAGATGGATCAACGAGTCAGCGACGTGGGCGGACGACGGAACGACCGCGTCGGGTTCAGGCCGGGCGAGAACCCTCGAGGCGCTGACCGCTACGTTGGTCGACCCTGACCGGCGGCATGTCGACGTCGCCCTCGCGACGCTCGTCGACGACGCCGCACACGGTGCTCGTTACGGACCAACGGGCGTCCACCGAGGGGAGCCGACCTACCAGCCCACCGCGTACTGGCGCGGATCGTCGTGGCCCCAGCTCAGCTATCTCCTCTGGCTCGCCGCCACTCGACACGGCGCTGTCGAGGTCGCCGAGCGGGTCGCCTCAGGCCTCGTCGCCGGTGCGCGCCGGTCGGGATTCGCCGAGTACTGGCACCCCGACACCGCAGTCCCGGGGGGAGCGGTTCCTCAGTCGTGGACGACGCTCGCCTGGGTGGTAGCAGCGCCGCTGCCCTCAGGCGCTGGTCAGGGTCCGACGGTCGGGAACTGATCGGTCAACCCGGTCAGCTCGAAGAGGCGGACCACCACCGGCGAGGCGGAGACGACCGACACCGTCGCGCCGACGTCCGTGGCACGGTCGCGGAGATGCAGCAGGGACCGAAGGCCCGATGAGTCGAGGAAAGAGATCCCGTCGAGATCGAGTGCGACATCGGTGACCGAGTCGAGCGCCGAGGCGTTGACGGCCTCTTCCAGGCGGACGGCGGTCGCGGCGTCGACCTCCCCGCTGAGGCGAACGGTCACCGACGCGCCACTTCGCTGGACGTCGACCTCGAGCGGGGGCGTGATGTCGTGGGCCACGCCGTGGAGCGTAGCGATCCGCCCGCGACGCGTCTGGCCGACCAACGAGCGGGGTACTGCCGACGCGCGGTCTGCGGACCGCTTCCGCCAGACATCGGAGCCGACATGGCAGCAGAGCACTCCGTTCCGTTCACTGCGACCATCGAGCAACTCGACGAGACCACATGGCGCGTCGAGATCTCGGGGGATCTTGATCTCGCGACCGCTGAACGGCTCGCGGCGACACTGGCCGAGCCGTCGAGCCATGACGGCGCGGTGGTCGAAGTCGACCTCGGCGGTGTGGAGTTTCTGGACTCCTCCGGCCTGCGGGTCATCGTCGCGACCGCGTCTCGGCTCGAAGCGCGGGGCGGGCGGATCGTGTTGTCGGGGCTCTCTGCAGCTGCCGAGCGGGTGTTGGAGGTCACCGGGTTGCTCGAAGCACTGCGCTCCGGCGC
>JAKOVA010000120.1 GCA_029782335.1 Actinomycetes bacterium
CGCCGGCCAACCGTGGCGGCTGGAGACGATCTCGACCTTCTCGCAGGACGAAGCACTGTCGGCGGGCGACATCGATCGGGACGGCCGCACCGACCTGCTGCTCGGCACCTGGTGGCTGCGCAACGAGCCATCGGGCTTCACGCGACACCGGATTTCCGACGACGTCGCAGCGCCCGACCGCAATCGCCTCGCCGACCTCGACGGCGACGGCCGGCTCGATGCGGTGGTGGGATTCGAATCGATCAGCAAGCCGGGCGACGTGGTCTGGTTCCGGCAAGACGATGATCCGTTCGCCCCGTGGGAGCGTCGCCCCATCGGCACGGTCGTCGGCCCGATGAGCCTGGACGTCGCCGACTTCGATGGCGACGGCGACCTCGACGTGGTCGTCGGCGAGCACAACCTGGCCGATCCCGCCAGCGCCCGGCTGCTGCTCTTCCTGAACGACGATGGACGCGGCGAACGCTGGACGACTAAGGTGCTCGCCACCGGCGACGAACACCACGACGGGGCGCTCGCGGTCGACATCGACGGCGACGGCGACATCGACGTGGTGTCGATCGGCTGGGGCCACCCGAGGGTGACCTGGTACGAGAACCCCGCGAAGGGTTGCCGCTAGCTCAGCCCTTCCAGAAGAACGCGTCGTCGATCTGCCCGGTGCGGATCAGGTGCTCGAGTTGCTTGAGCCGCGTGAAGGCGCGGAACCCGAACGTCTCGGCCGACATCGCGATCCGCTCGAAGATCTCGTGAAGCTGGGCGGCACCGCGCTTCGCGGTCCACTCGGCCCGGAATCCGGGGAGTTGCGAGCTGATCTTCGCGAAGCTCACCCGGTAGCTGCGGTTGTCGCCGCCGCTCGGGCCGGTCGAGAGCTCGCAGCCGGCGAACTCGTCGGCCACCACCTGCGCAATCTCGCGGACCCGATAGTTCTCGCTATCGGCTCCGACGTTGAAGATCTGTCCGTGGATCGCCGCCTTCGGCGCCTCGACCGCGCACTCGATCGCGCGGCAGATGTCCTGCACGTGCACCAGCGGTCGCCACGGCGAGCCGTCGCTGGTCATCGCGATGCGCTTCGTGGTCCAGGCCAGGCCGCTGAGGTTGTTCAGCACGATGTCGAAGCGCATCCGCGGCGACGCCCCGTACGCCGTCGCATTGCGCAGGAACACCGGCGAGAATGCGTCGTCGGCCATCGCGCCCACGTCACGCTCGACCAGGATCTTGCACTCGGCGTAGGCGGTCTGCGGGTTGACCGCGTCGGTCTCGGTCAGGAATTGCCCGTCGCCCACCCCGTACACGCTGCACGACGACGCATAGACGAAACGCGGGACGCCCGCCGCCCTGGCCGCTTTCGCCAGATTCACCGACCCGAGGTGGTTGATCGCGAAGGTGTTCGCCCGATTGTGCTGCCCGAGCGGGTCGTTGGAGAGTTCCGCCAGGTGCACGATCGCATCGAAACCTTCGAGGTCCGGCGCCGTCGCGTTGCGCAGGTCGATGTTCAGCGTCTGCGGCATCCACCGTGCGCCGTCGTGCGGGTTGTAGAGCAGGCCGTCGCGGTAGAAGCCGTTGTCGAGCCCCACCACCTCGTGGCCCGCGTCGATGAGCCGCGGTGCGAGCACCGAGCCGATGTAGCCGTCCGTACCGGTAACCAGGATCTTCATGAACTGCCTTGCCTTTCAGACGATTTCGATGCGGGGAATCGGAAACACGAACTTGCCGCCCCATTCGCGGATGAACGCGCACTGCTCCATGATCTCCTGGCGCAGGTTCCACGGCAGCACGAACAGGTAGTCGGGCTTCGCCTCGCGGATCGCTGCCGGGTCCAGGATCGGCAAGCGCGCGCCGGGCGTGTACTTGCCGGCCTTGTGCGGGTTGCGATCGACGGTGAAGTCGATGAAATCCGTCCGGATGCCGCAGTAGTTCAGGAGCGTGTTGCCCTTGCCGGGCGCGCCGTAGCCGACGACCCGCTTGCCGGCACGCTTGGCCTCGATCAGGAACGAGAGGATCGCACGCTTGGTCTCGCGCACCTGCTCGTTGAA
>JAKOVA010000127.1 GCA_029782335.1 Actinomycetes bacterium
GGCTGCGGGTTGGGTGTCTGCGAGCAGGGAGCGGTAGACGACGTCGGAGAGGCGTCGCTTGAGGGCTCGCAGCGCTTCGGTCTTGGTGTTGCCGTTGGCGATGCGTCGTTCGAGGTAGGCGTGGGCGTCGTCGTGGCAGCGCATCTGGGTGATGGCGATGCGGTGGATGGCGGCGTTGAGCTGGCGGTTCCCGGTGCGTGAGAGGCGGTGGCGTTCGCGGTTGCCGGACCACACCGGCAGGGGTGCGGTGCCGTTGTGGCGGGCGTAGGCGTCCTTGGACCGGAACCGTCGGACGTCGGCGGTCTCGGCGACGATCTTGGCGGCGGTGAGCGGCCCGACCCCGACGAGCGCGAGCAGGCTGGGCGCCAGGTCGGTGACCAGGGCGGTGATCTCGCGTTCGAGGGCACGTTCGCGCACCGTGAGCTCCCGGATGTGGACCACGATCTCCGTCGCGATTCGGGCCACGGGCCCGTCGAGGCCCGCGAGGCGCTCGACGATGGCGTCGAGGTTCTTGATGGCGGTCAGCGACCGGGCCGGCGGGTCCCATCCGGGGTCGAGCTCGTGAAGATGCCAGCGCAACCGGTTGATGCAGCGGGTCCGCTCGGCCACCAAGTCCTCTCGGTGATCGACCAGGAGCCGCAGCTCACGGGCAGGACCATCGAGCTGCGCGGCGGGCAGATCCGGGTGGCGCAGCGCCGCCCGGGCCACGGCCAGCGCGTCGATGGGATCCGACTTGCCGTAGGTGCGCGCCGCGTCGCGGGCGTGTGCCATCAACTTCGGAGGGACCCGCACGATCCGCTCACCAGCGCCCAACAGGTCGGCTTCGAGCCGCCGGGACAGGTGCCGACAGTCCTCCACCGCCCACGTCCGCTCCTCACCGAAGCGCTCGGCCCAACGCAGCATCTCGAGGTGGTCATCGCTCGTGGTCGCTGTCGTGGTCTTCTGACCGAGCTGGCGGCCAGCGTCGTCGACCGCCACGACGGTGTGGGTGCGCTTGTGCGCATCGATCCCGAGAGTCACCATGTTCACGTCACCTTTCACTTGAACGAGTGGAAGAGACGGGACCGGTCGGTGGGCACACCTCAGTGGGGGCGATGCCACGCTCCTATCAAGCCACGCCGGCCGGTTCCGCGCGTCC
>JAKOVA010000129.1 GCA_029782335.1 Actinomycetes bacterium
GCGCGCACCTGCCCGCACGACGACGCCGACCGGCTGCTCGTCTCGGGCACCAAGCTTCGCAAGTGGCTCTCGGAGGGCGCCGAAGTGCCGGCGGAGTTCAGCCGGCCCGAGGTGCTGGCCGTGCTCAGGGAGTACTACCAGGGCCTCGCCGCGCACGAGCGCGTCGAGGTCAAGATGACCGGACATTCGGCGCGCTGAAGCGGCCGGGCTGCAACCATACCCACGATCATTCGCGGAGGAGATCACACGATGCTTTTCACCAATCCGTTTGCCGGGCTGTCGGCTTCGCTATCACCTGCAGTCATGCAGGGGTACGTCATAGTCATGTTCCTGCTGGTCGTGGCGGGAACGCTGTTCGACGTCGTGCACAAGGGAAGCGCGACTTACTTCTTCGAGAATCTTCGCAGGTCGAAGTCGAAGGCGGCGCGCCGGGTCGGCGGCGGCGAATTCGCCTCGATCGCCGTGCAGACGGCCGTGGTGGACGTGCTGGCCTCGGGCGAGTTCTGCAATCCGCGCCGGCGCGTTGCGCACCTGCTCGGCATGTACGGCTTCGTGTTCTACGTGCTCGCCACCGTGGTGCTGGTCTTCAATGCGTCGGCAAGCCCGTTCTGGGCGGCGCTCTGGTGGATCGGCGCCCTGATGATCTGCGTCGGCGGCTACTGGTTCTGGTTCTTCATCCGCGTCGACGTCGCCGCCGAGGGCCACTCGCCTTTCAGGATCGTCAAGGCCGACCTGTTCATCCTGTCGCTGCTGGCCAGTGCGACGCTCGCGCTGATCTGGGCGCTAGCGGGCGGCGGCGCCGGCGTGCTGTTCGGTTTGTACATTCTCGCCACGACGGTGCTGTTCGCCGGCGTTCCGTGGTCGAAGTTCGCGCACATGTTCTTCAAGCCCGCGGCGGCGCTGGAGAAGCGCCTGTCCCGGGCCGACGGGTCCGCCGAGAACCTGCCCACGCAAACGCGCGACGACCCCGAGCAACAGAAGAGACACTCGATGCAGCTGCTGCTCGACGCTCCGATGGACATGGGGCTCGGCATCAAGCGCGAAGCGCCGCGGCACTACTGAAAACAGACAAGCAAGGAGCTGAACGAATGCCTACCTTCGTCTATATGACGAGATGCGACGGATGCGGACACTGTGTCGACATCTGCCCCTCGGACATCATGCACATCGACAAGACGTATCGGCGCGCGTACAACATCGAGCCGAACATGTGCTGGGAGTGCTTTTCCTGCGTCAAGGCCTGCCCCCAGCATGCCATCGACGTGCGCGGATACGCCGACTTCGCCCCGCTGGGGCACAGCGTGCGCGTCGACCGGGACGAGCGGCGAGGCACGATCGCCTGGCGGATCAAGTTCCGCAACGGCACCGAGAAGAACTTCCTCTCGCCGATCACCACCAAGCCCTGGGGCCAGGCGATTCCGAAGCTCGCTGACGTTCCGCCGCCGCCCGAGGAGATGCGCAAGAGCCAGCTCCTCTACAACGAACCGAAGTACGTCCGGCTGGACGACGGCGGCCTGCGCACCCTGCAGGACGCAGGCCTCAAACTGAAGAAAGGCGTGTACTACTGATATGGCCTACCAAACCATCATCGAAGACGGCATCGACATCCTCGTGGTCGGTGCGGGACTGGGCGGCACCGGAGCCGCCTGGGAAGCGCGGTTCTGGGGGCAGAACAAGAAGATCGTCATCGCCGAGAAGGCGAACATCGATCGTTCGGGTGCGGTCGCCCAGGGCCTGTACGCGATCAACTGCTACATGGGCACGCGCTGGGGAGAAAACCAGCCGGAGGACCATGTGCGCTACGCACGCATCGACCTGATGGGCATGGTGCGCGAGGACCTGCAGTTCGACATGGCCCGGCACGTCGACTCCACCGTGCATCAGTTCGAGGAGTGGGGCCTGCCGATCATGAAGGACCCGAAGACCGGGCGCTATCTGCGCGAAGGTCGGTGGCAGATCATGATCCACGGCGAGTCCTACAAGCCCATCGTGGCCGAGGCCGCCAAGAAGTCGGCCGACAAGGTCTTCAACCGCATCTGCGTCACGCACCTGCTGATGGACGA
>JAKOVA010000140.1 GCA_029782335.1 Actinomycetes bacterium
GCCACACAGCTTCACCGCCACCGGAAACCCGAGCCGCTCCGCGGCTGCGGCCGCATCGCGCGGGTTCCCGACCTGTTCCTCGGGAGCGAAGGGCACCCCGAAGGGAGCGAGCACGGCCTTGGAATCCGATTCACTCAACGTGTGACCCATACGGTTCGTACCGTAGGCGCTCATGTCACCCAACCTGGTCGGCGCGATCGAAGGCTTCTACGGGACCCCGTGGAGTTGGGAGGAACGGCGAACGATCTGCGACGCCATCGCTGCCGCGGGCGGGAACGCCTACGTCTATGCACCGAAGGACGACCCGCTTCACCGGGACCGCTGGCGTGAGCTGTACCCGTCCTCGTGGACCGATCGCCTCGAGGAACTCGCCTCGGCAACGACGGTGCGCGTCGGCGTCGCGATCTCCCCCGGGCTGTCCATCGATCCCGACGCCCACTCGGATCGCCGGGACCTCGCAACGAAGGTGCGCCAACTGCTCGACAGCGGCATCTCGCTCGTCGCGCTCACCCTCGATGACGTCCCTTTCGTTGCCGGCCAAGGCGCCGCTCACGGCCGGCTCACCGCCTGGCTACGCGACCAACTCGACGATCAGGTCGACCTGGTCATGGTTCCGAACCACTACACGGGCTGCGTCTCGACCCCCTATCTCGAGGGGTTGCGGGCGACGGTTCCCCCCGAGGTTCCGATCGGCTGGACCGGCGCACACGTCGTCAACGATCGCATCACCCGCGAAGAACTGGACGCCTGGACGACGATGATGGAGGGGCGGGCACCACTGTTGTGGGACAACTACCCGGTCAACGACCTCGTGATGTCCGACCGCCTGTTCCTCGGACCGCTCCGCGGGCGTGAGCCGGACCTCGCCGCTGGATTGAGCGGATATCTGGCGAACGGAGCGGTGCCGGCGCTCGCCTCGATCCCCCCGATCCGCTCCGCGGTCGCGTGGGCGACCGGAGGCGATCCGCTCCAGGAGTGGGCGACGGCGATCGGGGATGCGGAGGTGCTGGGCCTCTGTGTCGACGAGATCCGGTTGTCCGAACTCCTCGACGCCGGGGACCTCGACGCGGCCGACGCGCTGCTCGCGGCCGCCGAGACCTGCGAGGCCGCGAACCTGGGTGAGGCCGTTGCTCCATGGGTGGAGGCGGTCCGCGCCGAGGCGGCGGTCGGGCGCATCGCGATCCGGCTCCTCCGCGGCCCGGAACCGTCGCAGCGCACGCTCGAGCTGATGGCGCTCGGCGTCTCCTGGCCGTCGATCCGTCGCAATGCCGTCTCGGTGTTCGGGCCGCGCCACGGGTTCCGACCGGTGATGGGACAGGATGCGGAGGGCAACTGGACGTGTGACGGCGCCGCGCTCGACCACGACCGCAACGCGATCGATCGGCTCGTCGTCGACGCCCTCGCTGCGAGTGGCTCCGACATCGCTCACGCGGATGCTCGGTAGCCTCGACTCCGATGCACATCCTCGCCGCTCTTTTCATCGACAGCATCGACGTTCGACAGGTGCCGGGCCCGTCGACGCGGCTCGACCTGCTCGGCGTCCAGTTCTCCGCGCCGGCACCGGCCCCGCTCCCCCTCACCTGGGCCCCCCACCTCTGTGTCGTCGTCCACTGTGCGCCCACCGAACCCACGAACGCGGCGCTCGAAGTCCAGTTCCTCCGCGACGGCGAGCAGATCGCCCGAAACGTCCAGCCGCTCGAGGTGGAACAGGGCAAGTTCAACTACCGACTCGTCCGGGCGGAAATGGAGTTCACCGAGTACGGCACCGTCGAGGCGCACTGCCGAATCGACCTCGGCCCGGTCACCGTCGTGCCCTACACGCTGCTCCCACCGCCGGGCGGGTGAACCCCAGATACGCCGCCTCGCTTTCCGAACACCCGCTGGCGGCACAGGCGGTCGGCGAGACGGCGGGCGGCATCCTCGACGTACTCGACGCACCACCGGACCTGCTCGTCGCGTTCATGAGCCCCGAGCACCTTCCGATGGTGAACGAGATCACCAGGACGTTGCGCTCCGTGCTGAACCCGAGGGTCCTCCTCGGAGCCGCCGGCGCCGAGGTGTTGGGAACCGCCCAGAAGCTGGGTGGCGGCCCGGGCCTGGCACTGTTCGCGGCGAGATTCGGCACGGAGATCACCCCCATGCGCATGGAGTCGTTCGTCGGCCCCGACGACGAACTGCTCATCACCGGCGGGAACGGGTTGGAGCGGGGCGAAGGAACGCTGCTGATCCTCGCTGACGAGTCGTCGTTTCCCGTCGACGCGGTCATCGACCACCTGAGCGACGCGGTCCCCGACGTTCAGATCACCGGAGGTCTTGTCCCCACGTCACGACGACCCGGGGCCCGCACGATGATCCTCGACGACGAGCGCTTCTCCGATGGAGCGGTCGGCGTACTGATCCCTTCCGATGTGGCCGCCTCCTGCCTCGTGAGCCAGGGCTGCCGACCGATCGGCGAGCCGATGGTGGTGACCAAGGCGGAAGGCGGTGTCGTCTACGAACTCGCCGGGCGTCCGGCGTTGGAGCGCCTGATGGGCGACGTCGACCAGCTCGACGCGCCCAGCAGGGCGCTCGCCGCAACCGACCTGCGCATCGGCGTCGTCGTCGACGAACACCGCAGCGACTTCGGGCCCGGCGATTTCCTCATCCGCGGCGTCATCGGGGCGGACCGCAGCAACGGGGCCGTCGCGATCGGCGCACCCGTGGAGGTGGGAACCACCGTCCAGTTCCACGTTCGGGATCCGGCCACCGCCGACGAGGAACTGCAGTCGCTGCTCGCGGACCGCGACGCGTCGGCGGCGCTCGCCTTCACCTGTACCGACCGTGGTGGCTCAACGGGCGGTTCGATCCACCATGACGCCACCCTCATCACCGAGACGCTCGGCCTCATCCCGACGGCCGGGATGTTCTGCCCCGGCGAGATCGGTCCGGTCGGCGGACGTTCGTTCCTCCACCGCGTGAGCGCATCGCTCGTCCTGTTCGCCTGAACGGTGGTCCGGGGCCGGTACGGCGCTCTACCCGCCGCGCCGAAAAGCCCGACACCGCACACGGGGTAGCGTGCGAGGTACCACCCGATCCGAGACGAGGCAGGCACACGTGGGTGAATCATCGGGCGAACGGCCCGTCGACGAAGCATTCGAGACCCGTGCGATCAACGTGGTCCGAGCCATCGGGATGGACGGCCCCGCCGCGGCGAACAGCGGGCACCAGGGCACGGCGATGGCGCTCGCGCCGCTCGCGCACGTCCTGTTCAGCCGGGTGATGCGTTATGACGCCGAGGCTCCCCACTGGCCCGACCGCGATCGTTTCGTCCTCTCCAACGGCCATGCGTCGATCCTCCAGTACGCGATGCTCCACCTCTGTGGCTTCGGGGTCACCCTCGACGACCTCCGCGCGTTCCGCCAGTGGGGCTCACGGACACCCGGCCACCCAGAGGTCCACCACACGCCTGGGGTCGAGGTCACGACCGGCCCGCTGGGCCAGGGCATCGCGAACGCGGTCGGCATGGCGATCGCGGAACGCTCCCTGCGGGCGCGTTTCGGCGCCGACGTCTGCAACCACCACATCTGGGCGATCGCCGGCGACGGCTGCCTGTCCGAGGGCATCAGCCACGAGGCCGCGTCGCTGGCGGGCCACCAGCGGCTCGGCAACCTGACCGTCGTCTACGACGACAACCACATCACCATCGACGGGCCGACCGAACTCTCCCTCACCGACGACGCCCCAGGCCGATTCCGGGCGTACGGCTGGCACGTCATCGAACTCGGCGAGGCCGCCGAGGACCTCACCGCAATGGAAGGGGCGTTGCGCGACTCCCGTGACGTCACCGACCGGCCGACCTTGATCGTCCTGCGGAGCCACATCGCCTACCCCTCCGCACGACACACCGACGACCCCGCCGCGCACGGTCTCGCGTTCGACGCCGATGAGATCGCCGCCACGAAGGCGGCGATGGGCCTGCCCGCCGATCAGAGCTTCTACGTGCCCGACGACGTCGCCGCGTTCTATCGCGAGGCGGGCCGTCGCGGACGTGGCGCCCGTCTCGCGTGGGAATCCGCCCTGCCGAGCGCGCTCGGCGACCGGGACGAACTCTGGCGGCAAACCCTCGACGCGAAGCCGTCACCGGGATGGGAAGCACGGCTTCCGTCGTTCTCCCCCGGGGAGAAGGTCGCCACGAGGGTCGCCCTCGCCAAAGCGTTGAGCGCGGCCACCGACGACGTCCCGGCGCTCATCGCCGGTGGCGCCGACCTCACCGGGAACACCGGGACCGAGCTCAAGGGCGCCGTCGCCATGTCGGCGGAGACACCCGAAGGTCACCAGCTCCACTTCGGGATCCGCGAGCACGCGATGGGCGCCACGATGAACGGCATGGCCCTCCACGGCGGGGTCTTCCCGGTCGGTGGCACGTTCCTCGTCTTCTCCGACTACATGCGGCCCGCCGTGCGGCTCGCCGCGTTGATGCAGGCGAAGGTGCTCTTTGCGTGGTCACACGACTCGGTCGGTGTCGGCGAGGACGGTCCGACCCACCAGCCGGTCGAGCATCTCGCTGCACTCCGAGCGATTCCCGACCTGCCGGTGGTCCGTCCAGGCGACGCGAACGAGTGCGTCGCTGCGTTGCGCTGGGCGGTCGAGGGCGACGGCCCCGTGGCGCTGATCATGTCGCGCCAAGGGCTGCCGGTGCTCGAGAACACCTCCGCCGAGGGGGTCGCCCGCGGGGGGTACGTGCTGCGCGACGACCCCGAAGCGTCGATCACCCTCGTGGCGACCGGCTCCGAGGTCGCGGTCGCACTCGACGCCGCGGCACAGCTCGCTGCGTCCGGCACCGCCGCACGCGTCGTCTCGCTGCCGTGCTGGGAGTGGTTCGAAGCCCAGACCGACGAGTATCGGGCCTCGGTGCTCGGTGCCGTGCCTCGGCTCGGGGTCGAGGCGGCGGTCTCGCTCGGCTGGTGCCGCTGGGTCGACGACGTGGTGTCCATCGACCGCTTCGGCGCTTCCGCACCCGGAGATGTGGTGATGTCGGAGTTCGGGATCACCGCCGATCACGTCGCGCAGCGGGCCGCCGCGCTGCTCACGAAAGGAACCTGACCATGGGTCGCTTGCACGAGTTGTACGACCAAGCCGGACAGAGCCCGTGGCTCGACAACCTCCGGCGTGACTGGCTCGCCTCGGGTGAGCTCGCGGGGTGGGTCGAACGCGGCATCCGTGGCGTGACGGCGAACCCGACGATCTTCCAGAAGGCCATCGAGTCGAGCGCCGCCTACGACGAGCAGTTCGCCGACCTCGTCACCGGCGGATCGACGATCGACGAGGCGTACTGGGAGCTCGTCACCGCGGACATCACCAACGCGCTCGGCGTGCTCCGCCCGGTGCACGATTCCTCGCAGGGCGAGGACGGCTACGTCTCGCTCGAGGTCGACCCCGGCCTGGCCCGTGATGCAGCAGGAACCGTCGCCGCCGCGATGTCACTGCACGAACAGATCGCGCAACCGAATCTCTACGTGAAGATCCCCGCGACCGCCGAGGGCGTCGACGCGATCCATCAGATGATCGCCGCCGGCCGCAGCATCAACGTGACGCTCATCTTCTCTCTGGAGCGCTACGCCGAGGCCATCGAGGCATACCTCTCGGGACTCGAAGCGTGCTCCGGCGATCTGTCGACAGTGTCGAGCGTCGCGTCGTTCTTCATCAGCCGCGTCGACACGGAGGTCGACCGGCGCCTCGACGCCATCGGAACCGACGCCGCCCTCGCCCTGCGAGGACGAGGTGCCGTCGCACAGGGACAGTTGGCCTACGAGCTGTTCCGCGACCGTTTCCGTGGCCCCCGTTGGGACGCGCTCGTTGCCCGTGGTGCACGGCTTCAGCGTCCCTTGTGGGCATCGACGTCCACGAAGAACCCGGCGTATCCCGACACCCTCTATGTTGACGAGCTCATCGGCCCCGACACCGTCAACACCCTTCCGGAGGCGACGATCACGGCGTTCGAGGACCACGGCACGGTTGCCCGTACGATCGACGCCGGCCTCGACGAGGCGCACCGGACATGGGACGCGATCGGTTCGCTCGTCGACCTCGACGACGTGGGACGCACCCTCGAAGACCAGGGCGTCGCAGCCTTCAGCAAGTCGATGGACGAGCTGTACACCTCGCTGGGCCACAAGGCCGAGGCGATCCGAGCACGCTGAGCCCGCCGCGCCCGACGGAGGGCTCGATTCAGCGGACGATCAACACCGACAACGGCGCGCGGTGCACCACCTCATTGGTGACCGACCCGATCCAGCTCATCGCACCCCCGTGACCGCGGTGGCCGACGACGAGCAGATCCGCGTCGACCTCGGCACACACCGCGATCAGCGCGTCGGCGGGTCGACCCTGGCGGATCACGACGTCGATCTCGACGACGAGTTCCGCGCTACGCCGCCGAGCCTCGGCGATGAGTTCGTTGCGGAGCTGCTCGTCCGCCTCGTACACCTCGCCGAGCGTTGCGCCCAGTCCGAGGCTCGTCCACGCCGAGAGGTACTCGACGTGGACCGCGGTGACCGCGGCGCCTTCGGTCGAAGCGAGCTGCAACGCGGCGTCGAAGCCCGCCCAGCTCTCGGGTGAACCATCGACGCCGACCACGATCCGTTCCATGGTCGGGCATCTTGTCATCCCCGGAGCGCGGCCCGGAACCAGCCGATCGACGACTGAGTTCGGATTCCGAACTAAGGTCCGACCGATGCGCGACTCCGCCCCGGACTGCTCGATCGCCCGGGCGCTGGAGATCATCGGTGATCGCTGGACGATTCTCATCCTGCGCGACGCGTTCCGCGGGATTCGCCGCTTCGACGAGTTCCGCCGTGATCTCGACATCGCTCGGCCCGTGCTTGCCGACCGGCTCCGCAAGCTCGTCGATCACGGCATCCTCCAGAAGGTCCGCTACCAGGACCACCCACCTCGCGACGAGTACCGCCTGACGCCGATGGGCCGCGAGCTGTCGCCGGCGCTGGTCGCCCTGATGCGCTGGGGTGACACCTACCTCAACGACGGGGCGCCACCGACCGTGCTCATCCACGACGCCTGCGGGGCAGCCCTCGAGCAGGGCTTTTGGTGCCCGCAGTGCCGCCGCACCTTCTCACCCCGCCAGATCGCGAGCCGACCCGGACCAGGCACGTCGCCGGATGGACGCTCCGACCCCACCGATTCAGCGCACGGAGGTCAACGTGCCCACACCCATTGACGAGCTCCGTTCGCTGCCTCCGACCGAGCTGGCCGTCCGTGCCCGAGCGGTGCGCGACGCAGCGACCGGCACGCGGATCACCTACTCCCCCAAGGTGTTCATCCCCCTGACGATGCTCTGTCGCGATCGCTGCGGTTACTGCACCTTCGCCCAGCCGCCCGCACGCCTCGAGTCGCCGTTCCTCGAGCCCTCCGAGGTCGTCCGGATCGCGAGAGCCGGCGCAGCAGCCGGATGCCACGAGGCACTCTTCACCCTCGGCGAAGCACCCGAGGCGCGCTATCCCGTCGCGTCGGCGTGGCTCGCAGAACGTGGATTCTCCTCCACGGTCGACTACCTCGTCGCGATGTGCCGGCTCGTCCTCGAGGAGACGGGCCTGCTCCCTCACGCCAATGCCGGCGCCCTCTCGAGCGAGGACCTCGCTGCGCTCCGATCGGTCGCCCCGAGTCAGGGAATGATGATCGAGTCGCTCCGCGACGACCTCCCCTGCCATCGCGGCGCGCCCGACAAGGAGCCGCAGCGTCGCCTCGCGACCCTCGAAGCGGCGGGACGACTCCAGATCCCCTTCACCACGGGGATCCTCGTGGGCATCGGCGAGACGCGCGACGACCGCATCGCCGCACTGGCGGCGATCGCCGAGAGCCACCGCCGGCACGGCCACGTCCAAGAAGTGATCGTCCAGAACTTCCTCCCGAAGCCGGGGACCGCGATGCAACACGACCGGCCGTGCCCTCCGGAGGACTTCCTCGATGCGATCGCCCTCGCACGATTGATCCTGCCGGCCGACGTCCGCCTCCAGGCACCGCCGAACCTCTCCGACGACTTCGGCGTCCTCCTCGACGCCGGCATCGACGACTGGGGTGGCGTCTCGCCGGTCACCGCCGACCACGTGAACCCCGAGCGACCGTGGCCGGCGCTCGAGCGCTTACGAGAGGTGACCGAGGCAGCGGGCTTCACCCTCGCTCCGCGCCTCACCGCCTATCCACCGTTCGTGACGGACCCAGACCGCTGGCTGGACCCCTCCCTGCACTTCGCGGTGATGGACCGCTCCGACGCCGAGGGACTCGGCCGGGACGATCCCGGAGCGCTCTTTCCGGAGCACACGATGGCCGACGCCCGCGCCGGCTCAGGGGCCGACGTCGTCCTCGTCGGCGATCGGAGCACGACGTGGGCGTCGGGGGCGGGCTACGACCCGCCGTGGCTCATCTCCGCCACCTCGTCGCTCCCGTTGCGTGGCCGGGTCCGTGAGATTCTCGACGGAGCCGCGAGCGGCGAGGTGCTCGGTGAGCACGAGATCGTCGACCTGTTCGCGGCCAGGGGACCCGAGGTCGCTGCGATCGCGGCGTACGCCGATGATCTCCGCGCTCGGGCGGTCGGCGACCGCGTCACCTATGTGGTGAACCGGAACATCAACTACACGAACGTGTGCACGTTCAAGTGCAAGTTCTGCGGGTTCTCCAAGGGACCCCTCTCGCTCAACCTACGCGGCACCCCGTATCTGCTCAGCCTCGACGACATTGCTGAGCGCGTTCGCGAGGCGGCGGCGCTCGGCGCGACCGAGGTCTGTCTCCAGGGCGGGATCCACCCGAACTTCGACGGCGACTATTACGCCGATGTCACTCGGGCGGTGCACGAGGCGGCACCCGACATCCACATCCATGGTTTCACCGCCCTCGAAGTCACCGAGGGCGCACGCAGGCTCGGCGAGCCCCTCGATGAGTACCTGCGACGACTGATGGCGGCGGGTCTGCGCACCCTGCCGGGTACGGCCGCGGAGATCCTCGACGACGAGGTCCGTGCCGTGCTCTGCCCCGACAAGATCACCACCGACGAATGGCTCCACGCCCACCGCGTCGCCCATCAGGTCGGCCTTCGATCCAATATCACGATCATGTTCGGGTCGATCGAACGGCCTCGCTCGTGGGCACGCCATCTGCTCACCACCCGCGAGCTGCAAGCCGAGACCGGGGGGTTCACCGAGTTCGTCGGTCTGCCCTTCGTCCACATGGCGGCGCCGATCTACCTCCAGCGCGCCGCACGCCGCGGCCCGACCTTCCGGGAGGTGCTGCTCATGCACGCAGTGGCCCGGATCGTCTACGACGGATTGATCGACAACGTGCAGGCATCCTGGGTGAAGCTCGGCTGGAGCGGTGTCACGCAACTCCTTCAGGCGGGCGTCAACGACCTCGGAGGAACCTTGATGGACGAGAACATCTCCCGCGCGGCCGGCGCAAGCCATGGCCAGGGGGCAACCGAGGCAGATTTCCGAGCCGTCGTCGAACCCCTCGGGCGCACCTTGGAGCAGCGGACCACGCTCTACGGACGAGTGGCTGCCAGCGTATGACCGACACCACAGCGGCCTCTCCCAACCCGCGGCCACCTCGTCGTGGCCGCGTCGGCCGGACACGCACCGGCGATCCCGACGTCGATGCGGCGATCACCGCACTGCTCGACACGCTCGACGTGGAACGCGACCGGGAGTTGATCGTCGAGCTGCTCACCAGCGTCGCCCGGCTCGCCCGCGACCGCCCCGACCGTGGGGATCTCAAGATCGTCAGCGGCGCCCTCCGCGAGATGCGCAACTCGTTCGCGACGTTCGCACCGTTTCGCCAGGACCGAAAGGCGTCCGTCTTCGGCTCCGCACGGATCCTCCCCGATCAGCCCTCCTACCACCTCGCCGTCGATCTCGGCCGGGCCCTCGCAGCGGCCGGATGGATGGTGATCACGGGCGGCGGACCGGGAATCATGCACGCTGCGGTGTCGGGCGCCGGCCGGGAGAACTCCTTCGCGGTGACGATTCGCCTCCCCTTCGAGCCGACGGCGGCGTCGACGCTCGTCGAGGACGACCACCTCGTTCGGTTCCGCTACTTCTTCACCCGCAAGCTCACCTTCATGAAGGAATCGAGCGCGTACGTGGTGTTCCCTGGCGGCTTCGGCACCCTCGATGAAACCTTCGAACTGCTCACCTTGGTGCAGACGGGCAAAGAGCCCCCGGCCCCGATCGTCCTGATCGACCCGCCCGGCGATCGCTACTGGGAGACCGTGATCGACTTCATCCGCGACCAGCTCGTCGATGACCGCCTCGTCGCTCCACACGACCTCGACCTGGTGCACCTGACCTCGTCGGTCGAGGACGCTGTGGAGTACATCGACGGCTTCTACCGCACCTACCACTCCATGCGAACCGTCGACGGACGTCTCTGCATCCGGCTGACCCATTCCATCGATGACAACGCCCTGGCGACGATCAACGCCGAGTTCGCCGACCTGCTCGCCGGTGGCACGATCGACCGCTGCGCTCCGTTTCCCGCCGAGGTCGAGGACCGCGACGAGCTCGACCGCCCTCGTCTCGTGCTGACCTTCGACCAGCGCCACTTCTCCCGTCTCCACCAACTCTGCCGCCGCCTCGCCGACTTCTGACCGATGCCTCCACGCCTCCCTCCCACAGCTGCGACCGACCCCTCGCAGCGCCTCATGCCCCACGACTGGGTTTCCTTCACCGACGACGACGGTGACACGTGGCTCTTCGACGCCACCTTCCTCTGCAGCCGCTGGACCTGCATCTTCGGCCGAGGATGTCGCGGCGTACTCGACGCGGATGCCACCGAACTCGAGCAGGGCTGTTGCAGCTACGGGGCGCACTTCGCCGATGCCGCCGATCGCTCACGTGTCAAAGCGGCGACTCGACGGCTCACCGACGAGCAGTGGCAGTACCGCGGCGAAGCGAAGCGGCTCGGCGGCGCGATTCACCGCGACGACGGCGCCTGGGTCACCCGGTTGGTCGACGGTGCCTGCATCTTCCTGAACCGCCCGGACTTCCCCGGCGGCGCCGGCTGTGCGTTGCACCGGGCAGCGCTCGAGGTCGGTGAGCGGCCGCTGGATTGGAAGCCGGAGGTGTGCTGGCAGCTCCCCCTCCGCCTGACCGCCACGACCGACGAGAACGGCCGCACCACCCGAACGCTGCGCGAGTGGCAGCGCCGTGACTGGGGTGAAGGCGGCCTCGAGTTCCACTGGTGGTGCACCGAATCCCACGAGGCGTTCGTCGGGGACCGACCGGTGTACGAGGAGCTCGCGGACGAGATCATCGAGCTCGTCGGGCCGGAGCCGTACCGATGGTTCGTGGAGCACGTCCGCAGCCGGCCACGCACACAGATCCTCCCCCATCCGGCCCGACGGAAGGATCCTCAAGGAGACGCCCCCGCGCACCGACGGTAGAGGGGTGACCGCCTTCACCAGCCACGATCTTCGCGACTCGGCCGAGGATGCCGGCCTGCTGCTGCCCGAACACGTCTGTGACCAACTCGTCGCGGCGATCGACGCCAACAAGCACGTGATCCTCACGGGCCCTCCCGGGACCGGCAAGACCACCCTCGCCTACCTCGCGGCAGAACTCGCGCGCTCCTCCATGATGTGCACGGGCTATCTCCCGACGACGGCGACCAGCGAGTGGACCACCTACGAGACGATCGGTGGCCTTCAGCCCACTCCCGAAGGACTCATCTTCCGGCCGGGCATGTTCGTCGAAGCCATCGAGTCGGGTCGGTGGCTCATCATCGACGAGATGAACCGCTCGAACTTCGACCGCGCCTTCGGGCAACTCTTCACCGTGCTCTCGGGGTCTCCGGTGGTCCTGCCCTTCAAAGCGGCCGGCAAGAGCCAACGGCTGTCGATCGTTCCCTTCGGGGAGGAAACCCCCGCAGGAACCGACCCGATCCGGGTCCCCGCGTCGTGGCGGATCATCGCGACGATGAACGCGTTCGACAAGAACCTGCTCTTCGACATGTCCTACGCCCTCATGCGACGCTTCGCGTTCATCGAGGTCGGCACCCCGAGCGACGACATCTACCGACAGCTGCTCAGCGGCGGCGGCGAACTCATCGAGCACCTGTTGCCGCTGCGACGCTTCTGCGATCTCGGACCCGCCATCTTCATCGACGCAGCCCGCTATGCGGAGCGCCGCCAACGCGACGGCATCAGTCGTTCACGGGTGCTCTATGAGGCCTTCTACGCCTATTTCCTCCCCCAGTTCGAGGGCGTGGACGAAGCCAAGGCGCTCGATCTGTACCGCACCGTCACCGAGCGACTCGACGATCCCGAACGCGCGCAGGTGCAGCGGAACCTTTCCGACGTACTCGGCGTCGAGTTGGTCCACTGAGAGCCGACATCAGGCGATGAGCTCGACGCTGGCACTCGATCTGATCTGGCGACGCCTGAGTCGGCCATTCAACCTCGAGCACGCGGTGCCAGCCCTGACCGGGTTTCCGGCGAGCGACGTCGCGCACCTCGTCGCGTTACATCTGGCGGTGTCCGCGGAAGCCGAGGTGCTCCTCGACGCAACGCCGACGTTGCTCCGTACGTTGTCGTCGAGCACGACCACCGAACCGAGCCGGGGTCGCGGCGACATCCGAGGTCCCGTCATGTGGGCCGAGACGCTCACGGCGAGAGCGAACACCTTCGGGGCCGACGACGTCTTCGTCTGCGCGACACCCCGACGAGACCACGACATCTCCGAGAACCGGGTGCTCGTCGCCGCGCTCGTCGCGGTGGCGCGGGCGGAGCGTGCCCTGACGTCTCCCGCGGTGCGCTACTTCGACGAGACCCGCCGTGAACGCATCGAACGCAACGCAGCGACGGCGAAGGGCTTTCTCCGCCACAAGGACCTGTCTTCGGTGCGGCGTGCAACGGTGGGCAGCCGGGAGCTCCACAAGGTGAGCTCCGGGCGCCGGGCCCGCCATTACTCGAGCGCCATCGCGTTGCTCCGACGGCGGGTCGAGCCACTCCGCGGCAGCGAACTCCACACCCTGTGTGACGCTCGGACGATCGCTCAACACCATGCGCTCGTACTGGTGATGGCGAGCCTGCAACGACGTGGGCTGGTCGTGCCGCAGTTCCGTGCCAGCTCCGGTGAACTCGTCGCGGGCCGTCTCCGGTACCGCAACTGGCGCACCCCGACCAGCTCAGGAAATCACGGCATCCTGTTGGACCAGGTGCTCATCGACGCTCCCGACACAGCGAGCGCGGGGGCGCGAAACGAAGCACTCGCAGACCTGGAACGGCGCGCCGGCGGCCGGGTGTACTGCCTGGTTTCGTCGATGGAGGAGGCGGAACTGGCCGTCGATCTCGCCCTCGCCGCGACCCGCAGCGAGGGTACGAGCGCTCTGGTGTAGGTCCGAGGAGCTCAGTCGTCCTCGGAACGGACGAACTCCTCGTCCTCGTACCAACCGGAACGTCCGGGCTGCGACGAGTCGTCGTCGTCAACGTCATCGAAGATGTTCTCAATGTCGATGTCGGGGCCGCGCTTCAGCGCTCTGGCTTCCTCAAATCGACGGTGGCGACCCTTCTTCACAGGCTGCTCCACACAACGGTGTCATACAACGGAACAGGGAGCTTACCGCCTGAGGAAGTCAACTCACCATCCGCTCAGGATGCTGTGGTTGCGTCGGCGCGGACCTCGAGCACGAGACCGCCGGAACGCTCGAACGCCAACGCCGCCTCGCCACCGAGGAGACGACGAATCGGCTCCCCGACCAGCTCCGCACGCCAGCCGGTCGCGAGTCGGGCGTCCTCATCCCCGCGTAGGAGCGCTTCGAGATCGGCACGTGTCGCGAGGAGCGCAAGTTCCATATGCAGGTCACGCGCAAGTTGGCCGACCCAGGCAGAAACCAGTGGAAGGGCCGGTCGCAGCTCGGTTGGCAGCTCAGCGTGCGTTTGTACGACCACGTTGCGTGGTGGATTCGCCGCGGCGGAGGCAACCGACTCGAGCAGGCCGCTCGCGATCGCGGTGCGGAGCGTCCTGCCGTCGACCCCTCTGATCCGACGGAGTTCGTCGACGGTGGTCGGTCGGGCGACGGCCACACCGACAACTCCGAGGTCGGACAACACGAACCGTGGTGTCAGGTCGAGTTCGATGGCCTGGGTCTCCCGCCACGCCGCAACAGAGCGGGCCACTCCGAGATCGCGCCCCTTGAGGTGCCGCAGTTCCTTGATTCGGCGCCAAGCTTCTTGCGGGTCACGCGCCCCTCGCGGTTCCGCAACCAACTCGGCCATCGCCTCGTCGAACCACGCCGTACGACCCTGCTCGTCGAGACGAGTCGAGAGCCGGTGGTCGAGCTCGACGAGGTGTGCCACGTCTGCTGCCGCATAGCGGAGCTGAGCGTCGGTGAGGGGACGCTGGAGCCAGTCGGTCAACCGGTCGGCCTTCGGAAGCGCGACGCCCAGTTCCCGCTCGAGCAGCGTCGCGAGCGACGGGCTGGTGTAGCCGAGGAATCCGGCGGCCAGTTGCGTATCGACGAGGTTCCGTGGGATCACGCCGCAGCTCCGCTCGAGCACCTCGAGGTCCTGGCGGGCCGCGTGCATGATCGTGCGGACATCGCCGTCGAAGATCGCCGCGAGGGGGGTGATGTCGAGCGCGAGCGGGTCGATCAGTGCGATGCCGCCTGGCCACGCGATCTGCACCAGCGCGAGCTGGGCGAAATACGTGCGTTCCCGATGGAACTCGGTGTCGACGGCGATGTGCGTCTGCTCGCGCAGAATCGCAACGAGCCGACGCAACGCGGCGTCGTCGACGATCAGGTCGATCTCAGCCACTCTCCGTCCCGGTCGCGATTCCACGACCGGCCGCCATCCACGCCATCGTGCCCCCGGCCACGTTCACGACGTCGAAACCTGCGGCCGCGAGAATCTCCGCGGCTTGCATCGATCGTCCACCGCTTCGACAGATCAACATCACCGTCGTTCCGCTCGGGACCTCATCGAGGTTGTCCGCCAGCCGCGACAACGGAACCAGCCGGGCGCCCGGCACGTGTGCCTCGAGGTATTCGTCGATCTCCCGAACGTCGACGAGCGTCCCGCCGGCGTCCATCCGTCGAGCCAGTTCATCCACATCGATCTCGGGGATCATGTCGTCCTCTCGTCTCGTGTCGACGACGCGGAACCACTCGGCCGACGCGTTGTCGTGACGTCGGCGGAAAGGGTACCGGCGTCAACGAGGTCGCCGGGGTGATCGACATCTCTCGCTGCCGCACCCAACTCGACGACGGTGACTTCGATCCCACGGAGGGCACCTCGCAGGGAGCGCTCGCCGGCGGCGAAGGCAGCTGCCAACGCAGCGGCCGCGCTGCGTCGCCACACGCCGACCGGCGGCGCCGCCACGCCCTCGACCGACGCCAGGGTCACCGCCGCGACCCCCTGGCGATCGGCCGCCAACAGGCCCTGCACCGCTGCAACGTCCATCCACGGAACGTCGCAGGGAAGGATCACGGTTCGCTCGGCATCCGACGCACCGAGTGCATCGAGGACCGCTCCGAGCGGACCGTCACCGGGTGAACTGTCGGCGACCAACGCAACCCCGTGGGCCTCGGTCCCTCCGACGACCACGACCGGATCGAGTCCCGCTCCCAACAGCGCCTCGACGGCGATGCGTGCGAGTGGCCTGCCGCCGACCTCGATGAGTCCCTTGTCACGGCCCATGCGCCGCGAGGCACCACCGGCGAGCACGGCCCCCGCCGCCGGCGGAAACGTCACACGACGCCGCCGTAGGTTTGCGCCGCTCCGATTGACGCGCCGTGGGAGGCGACCGCTGACGCCAGGTCGTCGCAGAACTTGTCCACGACTCGGTCGTGGCCCGGCGAGACCATCAGGTGCAGACCACCTTGTTGGCGATCGAGATTCCAACCGTGGCGGTCCATCACATCGCCGACTCCACCGATGTCGATCCCGCTGTCGGGGCTGGGGCCGAACTCGAAGAGCGACATGTCGGGGTCTGCGGTGATCTCGAGGCCGTCGATCGATGAGATACCTGCCCGGAACCGCGTGGTCGCGTCGAGCACCCGGCGAGCCAGCCGGAGATAGCCGTCGGCACCGAGGTGATGGATCGCCGCCCATGCGCCGGCGATCGGCGCGCCCGGACGCGTCCCCGCCGCGGTCGAGGAGGCATAGAGGCCACCCGGCCAGTCGTCGTACATGAAGATCTGATGCTGACGGAGCTCCGCGTCCCGATACAGGATCGTGGAGGCGCCTTTGAACGTGTAGCCGTACTTGTGGATGTCGGCGGACATTGACGTCACGCCCTCCACCGCGAACCCCCACGGCGGCACGGCACACCCGAGCCGTTCCCACCAGGGCAACAGCCACCCGCCGAGACAAGCGTCGACGTGACACAGCACGCCGCGGTCGCGGGCGATGGCGGCAATCGCGGTGACGTCGTCGATCACCCCGAAGGGGTAACACGGCGTCGACGCCACGAGGATGGCCGTCCGTGGCGAACAGGCCTCCGCCATCAACTCGGGCTGCGCACGACCATCGGCACCGTGCGGCGTCCGCACCATGGACACGCCGAGGTAGTGGCATGCCTTCGCGAATGCCGGATGCGCGGTCTCGGCGCAGAGCAGCTCCGGCTCGGTGATCCCCCTCGATCGAGCCCACTCACGCGCCGTGTACACCGCCAAGAAGATGCTCTCGGTGCCCCCCGAAGACATGGTTCCGCAGCCCGCTCCGAACAGATCGACCGCGGCCGCCACGACCTCGGTCTCCATCTTCAACAGGGTCTCGTAGCGGAACGGATTGAGTGCGTTCTCGTGGAGGAACATCACCCCGACCGCATCGAGCAACGACTCGAGTTCGGGATCGTCGACGTCGTAGACCAGGCTGAACGCGCGGCCACCCCGCCAGTCGAGATCACCCGAGCGGAGTGTTGCGATCTCCGAGAGCAGGTCGTCGGCCGAGCGGCCACTCGTCGGGAACGGATGGTCGGCGGTCATGTGGTTCCCCCTGGTGATGGCCAATCCGGGTCGAGTTGGCGGAGAAAGATCGCGCATCGTTGCGCCTCGTCGTCCTCACCGAGACGCTCGGCGAGCGCTCGGAGCCCCTCCAGCGCCCGCAGGAATCCCCGATTGGTCGGCTGGCTCCAGCGCACGTAGCCGCTTCCGCGCCAGCCCGATGCCCGGAGCTGATCCAGGCCCCGGTGGTAGCCCACGCGGTAGGCGGCGTACCGCTCAACATCGTCACGCCCGAAGTCCCCCAAGGTCGCCCACGCGGTGAGGGAGCGGGGATGGGCTGCCACGACAGCGGCGGCGCCGGAGCGGTCCGTGACGGCCTCGAGCGCCACGATGACCTCCGCCGGCTCGGCGTCGAGGATCGTCTCGGGAGGGGCGGATCCGATCGAGACGTTCGACATCCGTCGAAGGCTACCGGTCCTCGGTCGCCGCCTCAGAGAGCACGTCGTCGAGCACCGCGTCGGACTCGGCGTGCTCCGCGGTCTCGTCGGCAACGCCGTCCTGACGCCGACGCTCGAGCACGCGCCACCACTCGGCCGAACGGAAGGCATCCAGTCGCAGACGCTCGGCGAGGCCCGACTCGTCGGCCTCCGCTGCAGCGAGCGCGTCGAGGTGCTCGGATGCGCCCCGATAGCCCTGTTCCATGAGCTCGTCGGTCTTGCTGAAATCGTCGTAGCGGATGTCGGGGCGGTCGCCGGGGGGAAGCACCACGACGTGGACCCGCCGCGGGAGCGCCGCGAGGTCGCGGGCGAAGCCGTGGTTCCGAGCGATCCAGTACGCCATGAGTGCGGCGTCCAGCGGGCGGCGGATCTCGGCGTTCGGGCGTCCGTGGAGACCGACGTGCAAGACGTAGATGCGGCGGGCGCCCAACTCGACCGCTCGGGCGAGCGGCACGTTGTCGAGCACACCCCCGTCGACGTAGCGACGGCCGTCGATGCGGACCATCGGGTACACCGACGGCAGTGCGGCCGACGCGAGGATCGCGTCGACGAGCGGGCCCTCGGTGAACCAGTGCTCCATCGCCCGTTCGACGTCGGTCGCGACGCACTGGAACGGAATCTCGAGGTCGTCGAAGGTCGCTCGACCCCCGAGAAACGCCTCGATCGAACGGCGCAGTCCGGTGCTCGGGTACAGCGACTCGCCTTTACGCACGAGTTGCAGGGCGCTCGGGATCCGAGAGCTCGGCATGACATCGGGCGACTTGATCGATCGCCAGGTCCGCTCGAGCTGGGAGAGCCCGTAACCCGTCGGATCCGCCGCGTACGCCGCACCGTTGAGGGCACCGATCGAACACCCCAGGACGACGTCCGCGTGCAGATCACGTTCCCACAGCGCCCGCAACATCCCGACCTGGATGGCCCCGAGGTTGCCGCCGCCGGACAGCACGAATGCCGTGCGCGGTTTTCGGCGGAGCGAGGGCAGCGACGGCATCGTCGTGAGGCTACGCCTCGGACCCGGCAGGCTCGGGCGGGCCGGGTTCGCCTCGGGCCGCGGCTGCCTGCATGAGTGCGGCGAACTCCTGGGGATGTGAGAGGTGGACGCCGTGGGAGGCGCCGGCGACCTCGATGCCCCACGCGTCGGAAAGCTCCTCGAGCAACAACGAGGTGCTCCGCCCGAAGCGTTCCGGGCTCTCGGTGCCCCACCCGACGATCGTCGGGACAGCGAGTGCAGCGGGGTCGAATCGCGCCTCGGGTCGTCGGCACATCTCGAGGTCGGCGAGCAGCGCAGCACCCTCGGATCGACGCTCGGCGCGCATGGTCTCGGGCATCCGATCCCAGATGCGGTCACCGACCATCGTGCGCAGGAACGCCTCGGCTGCCGCGGCGCCGTCATGTTGTTCACCGAGTTCCCGTGCCCGCTCCCCGACCGCGGATCGATACCACGCCAACCACGGCATCGGGGGCTCCCACAGGCCGAGCGAACGGACCATCGACGGTGTCTCGATCGCGAAGTGGGCGCAGATCAGGCCTCCGAAACTGTGACCGACGAGGGTGACGGGACTGCGCCCCATCCAGTCAACGACCTCACGGAGATCCGCGACCTGCGCGGCGAGATCCGGGCTCAGACCCCGTTCGCGGCTGTCGGAATAGCCACGACGGTCGTAGAGCACCACGTCGAGCCCGCTGCATCGGCGGGCGCTCCGCCGAAATCCCGCGGCCCGATCCATCGTGCCGTGGACCACCACCACCGGCGCGCCGTGCGGGTCACCGAGACGCTCCGTCGCGAGGTCGGTCACGGAACTCGGACGAGACGCAGCAGATCTGTCGAGTTGCCCCGGCCCGACGACGCGCCGGCGAGCACCGCGACGAGGTCCCCCGAACGCACATAGCCCTGCTCCCGTGCCGCGACCACCAGGCTGTCCATCAACGACAGGCTGTCGTTGGCAGGCGGCGCCGCGAGCGGTGTCGTGCCCCACGAGAGGGTGAGCTGGCGAACGGTCCGCTCATGGGGGCTGAACCCGAGGATGGGCATGATGGGACGGAACCGGGCGATCGAACGCACGGTGAACCCGGTGTCGGAGATGCCGATGATCGCCGCCGCGCCCATCTCGGTCGCGGCGCGCCAAGCGGCACCGGTCATCGCGTCGGTGATCTGGGATGCGCCGTCGGCATTGGCGCCGGCCCGGATGGTCCGGACCCGCTGCGCCCACCCGGCGTAGTCGAACTCGGTGTCGGCCCGCTCCGAGACCCGGGCCATCGTTGCGACGGCGTTCACCGGATCGACCCCCGCTGCGGTCTCCCCCGAGAGCATCACTGCGGACGATCCGTCGAAGATCGCGTTCGCGACGTCGGAGACCTCGGCTCGGGTCGGCGCGGGCGCCACCGTCATCGACTCGAGCATCTGGGTTGCCGTGATCACCGGCCGGCCGAACGCGATGCACTCGCGGATGATCCGCTTCTGGATATGGGGCAGATCTTCAATCCCCATCTCCATACCGAGGTCGCCCCGGGCAACCATCACCGCTCCGGAGACCTCGATGATCCCCTCGAGATTCTCGACCGCTGCGCGGGTTTCGATCTTGGCGACCACGAGCGGACCGCGAGGGAACGGTTCGGTGCCGATGCGCCGGATGTCGTGTGCCGAGCGAACGAAGCTGACGGCCACCATGTCGACGCCCTCGTCAACGAACGCGTCGAGCTTGTAGAGGTCTTCTGCGGTCGGGGTCGCGAGCTGCAGCCGCTCGGAGGGGATGTGCAGCCCGGGGCGACCACGGACCCTGCCGCCGTAGGTGATCTCGGCTTTGGCGGAATCCCCGTCGACGGACACCACCTGCATCCGCACGGCGCCGTCGCCGATCTGCAGCACGTCGCCGGGGTGAATGTCGCCGAGCAGGTTGCCGTAGTCGACGCTGAGCACCGACGCGGTACTGACGCCGTCACCGGGGCGCAACGCGATGGTCGAGCCGGCCACCAGGTCGACGCCATCGTTTTCGAACTGGCCGAGACGCACCTTGGGGCCGGGAAGATCGATGAGGGTCCCGACGACCCGTCCGGCCTCTGCCGCGACCTGCCGAACCATCCGGTACCGCTCGATCGCCTCGGACAGCGAGCCGTGGGCGAGGCCGATCCGAGCGACGTCCATTCCGGCGTCGATCATCCGGCGGAGCACCGTCGGGTCACTCGAGGACGGTCCGATGGTGGCGATGATTTTGGTGCGGCGACCCACACCCCGAGCCTATCGACCCCACTCCTGAGCGAGGCTTCGCAGGCGGCGGGGAGCGCCGCTCGGTTTCGTCGACCTCCGAGCGCGCCGCTACTGTGCGCGAGCACCACTCCCGACCCGGAGTACCACCCCCATGCGCATCCGACTGGTCCCAACGGACGACCGGTTCTTCGCTCTCTTCCTCGACGCTGCCCGCAATCTGGAGCAGGCGGCACGTTCACTCGAGGGGATGGTCAGCGACCTCACCGACTCCAAACCGAAGCGTGACGCAATCCACGAGCTCGAACGAACGGGCGACCGCTTCACGAAAGACACGCTCAGCCGCCTCGCGCAGAGCTTCGTGACACCCTTCGACCGCGAGGACATCCATGCGATCGTCGAAGGGATCGACGACGTCCTCGACGAGATCTATCACGTCGCCGACCTCCTGTATCTCCTCGATATCGACGAGTCGATCCCCGAGATGCTCGAGTTGAGCGGCGTCCTGCGCGAATCCACCTCGAGTGCGGTGGCGCTCTTCGAGCGCTTCGAGTCGATGAAGCAGATCGACGGCATCCTCGACGAGATCGGCCGCCTCGAAAGCGACGGCGACCGGATCTACCGCAAGGCGGTGGCACGCCTCTTCCGGGAAGGCGACCCGATGACGGTCCTCAAGTGGAAGGACATCATCGGAGCGACCGAGTCCGCTGTGGACCTCGTCGAGCATCTCGGCAACCTCGTCGAATCCGTCGTCGTCAAGCACGCCTGATCGGATCGGATTCAGGTGAACGCCGGCGTCATCATCACCATCGCGGTCGCGTTGGTTTTCGATTACACGAACGGCTTCCACGACGCTGCGAACTCGATCGCGACGGTCGTCTCGACCCGGGTGCTGTCGCCACGCTTGGCGGTGATCTGGGCAGCCACGTTCAACTTCATCGCGTTCGCGGTCTTTGGGACCGCCGTCGCCAAGGCGATCGCCGGCGACGTCGTGAAACCAGGTGTGCTGACCGTCGGGGTGATCTTCGCGGGCCTCATCGGTGCTGTGGGGTGGAATCTGGTGACCTTCCTCATGGGTCTGCCGACGTCGTCATCCCACGCGCTGGTCGGCGGGATGGCGGGCGCTGCGGTCGCACGCGGCGGGTGGAGCGACCTCATCCCGTCGGGCCTGCACAAGATCGGGATCTTCATCATCCTGTCGCCGCTCATCGGCATGGCCCTCGGGGTCATCCTCTCGTCGTCGATCGCGTGGATCTTCCACAAGGTGCGGAACGTCGAGCGACTGAATCGGGGGTTTCGAGTCGGGCAGCTCATCTCAGCTGCGACGTTCTCCCTCGGTCACGGCGGCAACGATGCACAAAAGACGATGGGCATCATCTTCGCCCTGCTCGTCTCTGCCGGGACCGTGAAGTCCGGAGCGGAGATCCCCATGTGGGTCGTCCTCGCAGCGCACACCGCGATCGGGCTCGGCACGCTCTCGGGTGGCTGGCGCATCGTCAAGACGATGGGCTCGAAGATCACCCGGTTACAGCCCGTCGGCGGCTTCGCCGCCGAGTCCGCCGCAGCGGCAACGTTGTTCTTCGCCTCGGCCAACGGGATTCCCGTTTCCACCACCCACACGATCAACGGCGCCATCGTCGGTGTGGGGACCTCCCGTCGAATGTCGGCAGTGCGCTGGGCGGTCGCCGGACAGGTGGTCTGGGCGTGGGTGTTGACGATCCCCGGAGCGTTCGTGATCGCGTTCGCCTGCGAAGCACTCGTGACGGCGCTGTCATGATCTCGCGTCGGCAGCCGAATCCCACGACGATCGACCGCTCGCCGCGGTGCGCTGGAGGGCGGCGCTAATGGGACGCCGAACGATCCTTTTCGCCGTTTCCGCCATCCTCGCCGCCGCGATGATCCCCTTGTCCGACGACGAACTTCGCTATGTGCCGGTCGCGGTGACCATCACCTATCTGGTGCTGTTCGTGATCTCGGGACTCGAGTCACTGGCGCACCGCCGCCGCTGAGCGCCACCCACGCCGCTCAGGAGCGTGGCACCTCGCTCCACGGAAGTGACTTGTCGACACGAATGTCGCCGGGCAATCCGAGCACCCGCTCGCCGAGGATGTTGCGCATCACCTCAGAGGTGCCGCCCTCGATCGAGTTCGCGCGGGCACGCAGGAAGTTCTTGCCGAGGTCATCGCTGAAGAGGGCCATCTTGGGCTGGTGGTAGGCGTAGCTGCTGATCAGCATTCCTTCGGCGCCGAGGACGTCCATCGCGAAGTCGTAGATCTTCTTGTTCAACTCCGCCATCGCGAGCTTCCCGACCGATCCCTCCGGGCCGGGCGTCCCGAGGGTGCGGTTGGCGGCGGCCCGCATGTTCGTCAGCCGATTCACCTCTGCCCCGACCCACAACGTCATCATCTGGTCCCGCCGGACAGGATCCGTCGTGCCGAGTTGCCGCCACAGGTCGACCAGCTGTCCGATCGGACCTGAGTTGCGGGGCGGCGTACCGCCGCCGATCGAAACGCGCTCGTTCATCAGCGTGGTCAACGACACCGCCCAGCCTCGGCCGACGTCGTCGAGGCGCATCGAATCGGGAATGCGAACGTCGGTGAAGAAGACCTCGTTGAACTCGGCCTCGCCGGTGATCTGGCGCAGCGGCTTGACCTCGACGCCCGGCGCCGACATGTCGACGATGAACGCCGTGATGCCCCGGTGCTTGGGGACCTCCGGATCCGTGCGAGCGATGATGAGGCCGTACGCGGAGATGTGGGCGAGGGTCGTCCACACCTTCTGCCCGTTGAGCACCCACTCATCGCCGTCGCGGACCGCACGGGTTGACAAGGACGCGACATCGGAACCGGCGCCGGGCTCACTGAAGAGCTGGCACCAGATGTGTTCGTTGGTGAACAGCGGCCGCAACAAAGCCTTCTGCTCATCGGTGCCGTGGGTCTCGATCGCCGGGGCACACATCCCGTAGCCGATGGGGTTCTTCGCCCCGCCGATCGGCGCGCCCGCCTTGGAGAGGGCGGAGATCACGGTGCGGTTCAACTTCGGCGAAACACCGAGCCCACCGCGACCCTCCGGGAACTGCACCCAGGCGAGCCCCAGGTCGAACTGACGACCGAGGAAGTCGACCTCGCTCGTGGTCGATGGCGGGCACTCCGCGAGCAGTTGCGCCGCCAGCGCGGCGACGCGCTGCTCGTCCGCATCGATCTCCGTAGACGGCAGGTCCGTCGTCGACATCGCTGAAGCCCCCCTGGGTTGCGACCGAATCCGTTGACCATAGGATCCGACCATGACCGATGACCAAGTTGGCCCGGCATTCCCGGGCGCCTTCGTCGCAACCCGCGGCGACCACCCTGCGTACATCATGGCGGGGACCGGCCAGATCGTGACCTATGCGGAGCTCGACGAGACCGCGAACCGCCTCGCCCGCGTCTTCTACGACGCCGGCCTCCGGCCGGGCGACCACGTGGCCTTCTGCATGGAGAACCACCCGCAGTTCCTCGCCATCGCGTGGGGCGCCCACTACGCGGGCCTGTACTACACGGCGATCTCCTCTCGCCTCGGCGCGGCGGAGGTCGCCTACATCGTCAATGACTGCGGTGCTCGGGCGTTCCTGGCCTCGCCGTACACGGCGGCAACCGCGATCGGCATCCAGGCCAGCACGCCGAAGGTCGAACTTCGCCTCGCGGTCGGTGGGGCGATCGACGGTCACGAATCGTTCGAGGAGGCGCTCGCCGCAGCAGATCCCACGCCGCTCGACGTACGCGTCGAAGGCATGGACATGCTCTACAGCTCGGGGACCACCGGTCAGCCCAAAGGCGTGAAGGTGCCCTTGCCCGACGCTCCGCTCGGAACGCCGAACGCGTTGCACATGCTCATCACGATGCTCTTCGGCGCGACGCAGGACACGGTGTATCTCTCGCCGGCTCCGCTGTACCACGCCGCACCGCTGCGCTTCTCGATGACCGTCCAGAAGTGCGGTGGCACGGTGATCGTCATGGAGCACTTCGATCCCCACGAGGCGATGGCGCTGATCGACCGCTACCACGTCACCTTCGCCCAAATGGTGCCCACCATGTTCGTGCGGCTCCTGAAGCTTCCCGCCGAAGACCGCGCCGCCTTCGACGGGTCGTCGCTCACCCACGTCGTACACGCTGCGGCGCCCTGTCCGATCCCCGTGAAACGGCAGATGATCGAGTGGTGGGGGCCGGTCATTCACGAGTACTACGCCGGCACCGAAGGCAACGGGTTCTGTTACGCGAACAGCGAGGACTGGCTCGGCCACGAGGGAACGGTCGGCAAGTCGCTGCTCGGACCGCTGCACATCTGCGACGAGGACGGCAACGAGGTACCGATCGGCGAGTCTGGGACGGTCTACTTCGAGAGCTCGAGCGACTTCGCCTACCACAACGATCCCGACAAGACCGCGCAGTCGTACCACTCCAACGGCTGGTCCACCCTCGGCGACATCGGCTACCTCGACGAAGACGGCTTCCTGTATCTCACCGACCGACGCGCCTACATGATCATCCGCGGTGGCGTGAACGTGTACCCCCAGGAAGCCGAGAACGTGTTGACGATGCACCCGAAGGTTGCCGATGTCGCCGTGTTCGGCATTCCCGACGATGACCTCGGCGAGGAGGTCCACGCCGTGGTCCAACCGGCCGAAGGGGTCGACCCCGGCCCGGATCTCGAAGCCGAACTCGTCGCCTACTGCCGCGGACAGCTCGCCGCGATGAAGTGCCCCAAGCACATCGACTTCCGCGACGAACTCCCTCGGCACCCGACCGGCAAGCTCTACAAGCGACTCCTCAAGGACGAGTACTGGCCCGGGTGAACGCGCCGCTGCCGTTCCTGGACCAGCGCGGTCCGTTGGCGATCGCCCACCGCGGCGCGCACGACGCCGACATTCCCGAGAACACCGTGCGAGCGTTCCAGCGAGCGGTCGATCTCGGCTACCGCTACCTCGAAACCGACGTCCACCTCAGCGCGGACGGGGTTCTGGTGTCGTTCCACGACGACGTGCTCGACCGGGTCACCGACCGTCAGGGGCCGATCTCGTCGCTGACCTGGGCCGAGATCCAGGCGGCGACGGTCGGGACCCGCGACCGCATCCCGCGCCTCGACGACCTGCTCGAGGCCTTTCCCGACACTCGTTTCAACATCGACCCGAAACACGACGAGGCGCTCGAGCCTCTCGTGGAGACGCTCCGGGCCCACCAGGCGGTCGATCGCGTCTGTGTGACCGCGTTCTCCGACGAGCGCATCGCCCGGGCACGAGCGCTCCTCGGTGCGCGCCTCTGCACCGGCCTCGGGCCCCGGGAGATCACCCGGCTCGTCGCGGCCAGTCGCCGATTGGGCCGATTCAGCACGACCGGCAATGCGGCGCAGGTTCCGGTGAAGCATCGCGGCGTCACGGTCGTCACGCCCGCGTTCGTCCGTGCCGCGCACCGTCGCGGGCTGCAGGTGCACGTGTGGACGGTCGACGATCCGGCAGAGATGCACCGCCTCCTCGACCTCGGCGTGGACGGCCTGATGACCGACCGAGCGGAGGCGCTCCGGGCAGTGCTCACCGAGCGCGGAACGTGGCGATAGTGCCGACGCGGTGAGCGCACCCCCCGCTGATGGCGTTGACAGCGCGACGCGGCCTACTAGATTGCGCCGCCTCAGCTCCGGTGAGCGCGGTGACCGCGGTCACACCCGGCGGCTGCTTCATCTCATCAGTAGGGGGAAAGCTGTGGCTCGATTCCGACCGTTCCGTCACACACTGCGGACGGCATGCGTTGCGCTGTTCACCGTGTCACTCGTCGCCGCCGGATGCGGGGGCGCGAAGGAGAACAGCAAGGGCACGACCGGTGCGGACAAGAGCAACGAGGCAGAAGTCGTCACCGACAAGAAGCCCGTCTACGGCGGCGACCTCGTCTATGGCATGGAGGCCGACCCGGGCGGAGGCACGTCGGGCTTCTGCCTCCCCGAGGCCCAGCTCGCCATCTCCGGCATGCTCTTCTCACGGACCTTCTACGACACCCTGACCATCCCCAATGACGAGGGCGGCTACAGCCCGTGGCTCGCCGAGTCGGTGACCCCGAACGCCACGTACGACTCGTGGGATATCAAGCTCCGAGACGGGATCACCTTCCACGACGGGTCGAAGCTCGACGCGCAGGTGGTCAAGAACAACCTCGACGCCTACCGCGGCACCTATCCGGGTCGCAAGCCGGTGTTGTTCCTCCTGGTGTTCTCCAACATCAAGGACGTGACCGTCAAAGACCCGATGACCGTCACGGTCACCACCAAGACCCCCTGGGTCGCGTTCCCCGCCTATCTGTGGAGCAGCGCCCGGGTCGGGATCTTGGCCCAGAAGCAGCTCGACTCCACGAACTGTGCGCAGGAGATCATCGGGACCGGGCCGTTCGTCTACAAGGAGTACGTCCAGGGCGACCACGTCAGCGGCACCCGCAATGACCACTACTGGGTGAAGAACGACAACGGCGATCAGCTCCCCTACCTGGATTCGCTGACGCTCAAGGTCGTCACCGAGGGCCAGCAGCGGGTCTCGGGGCTCGAGTCCGGCGACCTCGACATCATGCACGCCTCCGGCGGCGAGGAGATCACCCGGATGCGGGCCTTCAAGGCTGACGGCAAGAAGCAGCTCATCGAGTCCGACAAGTTCGGTGAGGTCGCCTACGCGATGCTCAACACGAAGACCGAGCCGTTCAACAACGAGAACGCTCGGCTCGCAGTGGCCTACGGCATCGACCGCCAAGACATCATCAACAAGTCCGAGAACGGTGTCCCGAAGCTCGCGAACGGTCCCTTCGGCAAGGGCAACATGGGATACCTGGAGGATCCCGGCTTCCCGAAGTACGACACGAACAAGTCGAAGGAGTACCTGGCCAAGTACAAGGCGGAAACCGGCAAGGACCTCGAGGTCAACATCGGCCACACCCCCGACTCCGGCACGACCAAGCTCGCGCAGCTGATCCAGGAGCAGGCGGCGGCACTCGGGATCAAGGCGAACCTGCAGCCCATCGAACAGGGTGCACTGATCAACACCGCATTGGGTGGCAAGTTCCAGGCGCTGTTGTGGCGTAACCATCCTGGCGGGGATCCCGACGGCCAGTACGTGTGGTGGCACTCAGGAATGCTCACGAACTTCTCGGGGATCAACGACCCGCAGATCGACAAGGACCTCGACGAGGGCCGGATCACCCCCGATCCGGCGAAGCGCGAGGAGCTCTACCAGGATCTGAACCGCCAGTTCGCCAAGAAGGCCTACAACCTGTGGACCTGGTACACGCTGTGGTCGATCGGCTTCGACAACAAGGTGCACGGCATCCTCGGCCCCAAGCTGCCTGATGGAAAGGCGCCTTCGTCGGGTCTCGCGACGGCGCACTTCCTCGGCGCCCTCTGGAAGGAGAAGTGACCTGTCTGCTCCTGCGGTGAGGAGGCAACAGCGGTGAGGAAGTTGGTGACCCGACTCGGGCGTCTGGTGCTCGTCGTCATCGTCGTCACCTTCCTCACCCAGCTGCTCACCGAGTTCGTGCCCGGCAGCCTCGATCAGATCCTGGCGCCGTTCTCGACGCCGGCGCAGACCAAGGCGATCCGAGCAGACCTCCACCTCGACGACAACGTGGTTGTCCGCTACGGCCGTTGGCTGGGTGACTTCGTCCAGGGAGACCTCGGCAAGCGGTACACCGGGGCGCAGTCATCGATCCCCGTCGGCCCCGAAGTGCGGCGGGCGCTCCCGGTCTCCCTCGAGATCATGGTCTGGGCGCAGCTCGTCGCCCTCGTGATCGCCATCCCACTCGGCGTCGTCGCGGCCTACCGCCAGGGGCGGTGGCTGGATCGGATCATCTCGAGCAGTGCGTTCGCCTTCCTGGCGTTGCCCTCGTTCTGCCTCGCGCTCATCCTCAGCTATTACCTCGGCGCGCAGCTCAAGCTGTTTCCGTCGGTCGTCACCCGAATACCGGGGTGGAGCGAGGGCATCTGGACTCACCTCAAGGTCCTCGTCATTCCAGTGATCTCCCTGGCTCTCGGCCAGGCGGCGGTCTACCTCCGGCTCCTGCGGAGCGACCTGCTCTCCACCCTGCAACAGGATTTCATCGCGGTCGCGAAGGCGAAGGGCCTCACGCCACGCAGGATCCTGTGGCGCCACGCGCTCCGGCCCTCCAGTCTCACGTTGCTGACCGTCGTCGGCCTCCAGACCGGAGCGCTCATCGGCGGCGCCATCGTCGTCGAGGTCATCTTCGGTATTCCCGGCATGGGCACCCTGATCCAGTACGCGATCACCAAACGTCAGTACATCGAACTGCAGAGTGAGGTCGCGATCGTCGCGATCGTCTTCGTCGTCGTGAACTTCGCTGCCGACTACCTCTACTCCGTACTCGACCCGAGGATCCGCACATGACCGCGCCGAGTTCAGACTCCCAGCCGGCAGCCGCAACGCCCGTCCCCGAGGCCCCCCATGCCGCTGGCACCAAGAAGCGCCTCGGGATCGGTGCGTGGCTTTGCATGGGCTGGCTCGGGTTGATGATCGTGATTGCCGTGATCGGGCCGTGGCTCGGCCTCGACACGTCGAGCAACTTCGAGCTGAAGGGTCAACCGCCGTTCTGGAACGGCCACATCCTCGGTGGCGACGGCCTCGGGCGTGACCTGTTCAACCAGATCATTCTCGCGACCCGCGCGTCGATCTTCGTCTCGTTCTCGGCGATCATCATCGGCACGGTCGTCGGGGGGTTCCTCGGGCTGATCTCCGGCTACTTCCGAAACCGCTTCGCCGGTGCGCTCGGCAGCGTCTTCGACATCCTCCTCGCGTACCCGCCGATCGTCCTGGCCCTCACCCTGGTGAGCGTCTTCGCAAGCGATCCGAGTGGCTCGGGTTTCCAGCGCGAGATGGTCGTGATCATTTCGCTGGCAATCGTCTCGGTTCCGATCCTGGCACGGATCACCCGCGCAAACACGCTCGTGTGGGCCGACCGCGAGTTCGTCCATGCGGCCGAGGCGATGGGCGCTTCGAAGTGGCGGATCCTGTTCCGTGAGATCCTGCCGAACGTCGTCCCGGCGATGCTCGCGTTCTCGATGCTCGGCATCGCCGTAGCCATCGTTGCGGAGGCGGCACTTTCGGTGCTCGCCGTCGGCTTGAAGGCCGACACCCCGTCGTGGGGGAACATCATCAGCACCGGCCGCGACGACCTGGCGAGTTCCCCCAACATTGTCTTTTCCGCCGTAGCCGTGCTGTTCCTGACGGTGTTGTCGCTGAACTACCTCGGTGACGTGATCCGCGCCCACTTCGACGTCAAGGAAGCGGCACTGTGACCACGACCACGCCCGAGGCCGCTGTCCCGAATCCACCCGGATCGACACCGTTGCTCGAGGTTCGCGACCTCGTCACCCACTTCCGGTCACCGCGCGGACTCGTCCAGGCCGTCAACGGCGTGTCGTTCTCACTCCAGCGGGGCCGCACCCTCGGCATCGTGGGCGAGTCCGGCTCGGGCAAGTCCGTGTTGTCCCGATCGATCATGGGCCTGAACCCCCGATCGACGAGCATCCGCTCTGGGCAGGTCGTCTTCGAGGGCCGGGACATTTCCGATCTCGACGACTCGGCCTTCCGCGAGTTGTGGGGCAAGCAGATGTCGATGGTCTTCCAAGACCCGATGACGTCGCTGAACCCGGTGATGCGCGTCGGCCGCCAGATCACCGAGTCACTTCGCCACCATCTCGACATGGACCGTGACCAGGCGAAGCAGACCGCAATCGAACTGCTTCGAGCGGTTCGGATCCCCGAGCCGGAGCGTCGGCTCCGTGCCTATCCCCACGAGATGTCCGGCGGCATGCGCCAGCGTGTGGTGATCGCGATCGCGCTCGCCTGCGGACCGAAGCTGTTGATGGCCGACGAGCCCACCACCGCGCTCGACGTGACCGTCCAGGCGCAAGTGCTCGACCTGTTGGACGAACAGCGGCGCGACCGCTTCATGGGGATGATCCTCGTCACCCACGACCTTGGTGTGGTCGCGAACCACGCGGATGAGATCGCCGTGATGTACGCCGGACGCATCGTGGAGAAGGCACCCACCTCGGTGCTGTTTCACCACATGAAGATGCCCTACACGCAGGCCCTGCTGCGCGCCATTCCCCGCATCGAGATGCCGAGCCATACCCGCCTCGACGCGATTGGTGGTCGACCACCCGATCTGGTCAACCCTCCCGCCGGGTGTGCCTTCAGCCCTCGGTGCCCGTACGCACAGGAGCGTTGTTTCGTCGACGCTCCGGCGCTCCAGGTCGACCCGGCCGACCCGTCGCATTCCTTTGCGTGCCACTTTCCGCTCGAGTCCCCCGACCAGGTGCCACCGGCCAAACCGATGGAGGTGGCCTGATGGCAGGCTCCGGTTCCGCGCACCTTCGCTCTCCCGAGCACACGCTCCTGCGGGTGGAGAACCTCGTCGTCGAGTTCCCCACCAAGGGCGGCAAGGTGCACGCCGTCTCGAACATCAGCTTCGACCTGCTGCCGGGTGAGACCCTCGGCCTGGTCGGAGAGTCCGGTTGCGGCAAGTCGACCACCGGTCGGGCCGTGATGCAGTTGCCGAAACCGACCAACGGCTCAGTCGTGCTCGACGGCCGTGAATTGACGGAGATGTCGAACCAGGAGCTCCGCCGGACGCGGCTCCAGATGCAGATGATCTTCCAGGACCCGATCTCGTCGCTGAACCCCCGACGCAAGGTCGCCGACATCGTGGCCGAGCCGTTGCGCATCTGGAAGATCGGATCGGACGCGGAGCAGAAGGCGAAGGTTTCCGAACTGCTCACCGCGGTCGGCATCGACCCGCAGGTGGCGTCGGAGCGTCGCCCCCACGAGTTCTCCGGTGGCCAATGCCAGCGGATCTCGATCGCGCGTGCGGTCGCGACCGAGCCGAAGGTCATCATCTGCGACGAGCCGGTCTCGGCGCTCGATGTATCGGTGCAGGCACAGATCCTCAACCTGCTCGAGGACATGAAGGAGCGCTACGGCCTCACGATGATCTTCATCGCGCACGATCTCGCCGTGGTGAAGAACATCAGTGACCGCGTGGCGGTCATGTACCTCGGCCGGATGTGCGAGGTCGGCCCACCCGACGAGCTGTACGCGAACCCTGCACACCCCTACACCTCGGCGCTCATCAGCTCGATCCCACTACCCGACCCGGATGCGGAACAGCGCGTCGAGCTGCTCGGAGGGGAACTCCCCTCGCCCCTCGATCCACCCTCCGGCTGCCGATTCCGCACGCGCTGCCCGCGGGCACAGGAGATCTGCGCGCAGGCGACACCGGGACTCGCGGCGATCGGCCCCGATCACTACGTGGCGTGCCACTTCCCCTTGACCGAGCCGGCGCCGGTCCCCGTCGCTCAGCCGGTCCTCGCGGATCGTCCCGCCGACTGAGCGCCGTCACGGTCCTCCGTCGCCCGCCAGCAGTACCAGGCGACGAGCGACCTCGCTCCACGGAACCGGTCCCCCAACGGGCCGAGCTCGCGGTCGCTTGGCGCGACCGCGTGGCCCCACGCCCGCCCGAATCCGGCGCGCACGCCGTAGTCACCCGTCGGCCACACGTCGAGGCGCCCCAGGGTGAACATCAGGAACATCTGTGCCGTCCACCGCCCGACGCCCCACGCCGGGGTCAACGCTGTGACCACCGCCTCGTCGTCGAGGCGTCCGATGCGAGCCAGCTGCAGCCGTCCGTCCGCCGAGCGCTGGGCCAGGTCGAGCATCGAACGAGCTTTCGCTCCGGAGAGGCCGCATGCCCGCAGCGCGTCGTGGCCGGCGGCGAGCAGGAGATCGGGTGTCACCGCTCCCCCGCACCGCTCGACCACCCGCTGCCAGATCGCCCGAGCGGCGCTGCCGTGGAGCTGTTGATAGGCGATCGACTCGACGAGATCCTCGAAGCGGCGCGCAGCGGGGACCGGCGATGGGAGGCGACATGGCCCGTGGCGTTCGACCAGCGCGTCGAGAACCGGATCGATCCCGACGAGTGACGCCTGTGCTGCGGCGAGTTCGGCTCGTTGGCGGCTCACGAGATGACCCGACGGGCTTGCTCGCCTTCTGACACGTCGGCCAGCCTGCCACACCATGGCAGATGCATCCTCCGGCGCGGAGCTGTCCCTCGTCGGGATCTTCGACGCCGTCGAGGCGGAGGTTCCCGAGCGGGCCTGTCTCGAGTGGCGTGACGCGACGTGGTCATGGGCGACGACCGGTGAGCGGACGCGTCGGTTCGCCGCGTCACTCGCCGAGGCCGGCCTCGGACTTCGGCGCGAGTTGGCGAGCTGCGATCCGTGGGAGTCACCCCATGATCACGTCGCGATTTACCTCCACAACGGCAACGAGTACCTCGAAGCGATGCTCGGGGCGTACCGGGCACGGTGTGCGCCGATCAACGTCAACTACCGCTATCGGTCCGACGAGCTGCGCTACGTGCTGGACGACAGCGCAGCGAGGGCCGTCGTCTATCACGCCGCCTTCGCCCCCACCCTCGCCGAGGTACTCGACGATCTCCCCGCCATCGACACGCTGATCCACGTCGCGGACGACAGCGGCAACCCTCCACTGCGGGGCGCGATCCCCTACGAACAGTTCATCTCCGACGGTGACGCGTCACGCGGCGCGGAGCTCTCGGCGTCATGCAGCGGTGACGATCTCTACGTCTGCTACACGGGCGGCACCACCGGCAACCCCAAGGGCGTGTTGTGGCGTCAGGACGACTTCCTCCGCGCCGCGCTCGGAATCAGCCGCCGCGACGGCACACCGTTCGAGTCGCTCGCGGAACTCGGCGTCGCCGCCCGGCGCTCCTCGCTCCGGGCGCTGCCGGCGGCGCCGCTCATGCACGGCGCCGCGCACTGGAACGCGATGTCGTGTTGGGCGGCGGGCGGCACGATCGTCATGCAGGACGAGACCTCGCGCCTCGATCCTGCGGATATCTGGCGTTCGGTGCAGCGTCACCGGGCAACGTCGTTGTTGATCGTCGGCGACCCTTTCGCACGACCGCTGCTCGACGAGTGGGATCGCGCCACCGCCGCATCCCAGCCCTACGACGCCTCGAGTCTCCGCCATCTGTTGTCGGGTGGAGCCGTCCTGTCACCGGAGACGAAAGCAGCGCTCATCGAGCGCCTGGGTGACATCACGATCGTCGATGTCCTCGGATCGACCGAAAGCGGCCGTCAGGCCGTCGCGCAACGCCGCGGCGATGATCACTCGGGGGGTTTCGTGCCCTCTTCGAGCGCCCTGGTGCTCGACGACGAGCTCCGCCTTCCACTCCCTCCTGGCGACGAGCGGATCGGCTGGCTCGCGCAGAGCGGTCGGGTGCCGCGTGGCTACCTGGGCGATCCCGACAAGACGCGGCGAACGTTCCCCGTGGTCGGTGGCGTGCCGACCGCCGTCGCCGGGGACCGCGCCCGCCATCGTGCCGACGGTTCGATCGAACTGCTCGGCCGGGATTCGGCGACCATCAACACCGGCGGCGAGAAAGTGTTCGGCGAAGAAGTCGAGACCGTCCTCAAGGCCCATCCGGCGGTCTTCGACGCGATCGTCTGCGGCAGAGCGTCGCAGCGGTGGGGCCAGGAAGTGGTGGCGCTCGTTTCGCTGCGAGCGGGCCACAACGCCGCGGACGAGGATCTGCGCCAGTGGTGCCGCGACCGTCTCGCAGACTTCAAGGCACCGAAAGCGTTCGTGTACGTCGAGGAGGTCCGTCGCAGCCCCTCAGGCAAGGCCGACTACCGGTGGGCCCGTGCGACGGCAGCGGGAACACACAACAGCTCCACAGACAACTCACAGGGTTGACCCTCTGGTTGCTCACAAGGGACTCGTCGTACGGTCGATCCATGGCCGCCACGACCTCCTACACCGTCACCCTCCGTGACCGCACCGTCGAGCAGATCCATGGCGCGGACGCCTACGCAACGGAGCGAACCCTCACGACGTTCTTCCGCACCGCCAACGCGCGGGGCGCCGTGGACTGCTGGTCGGTCGCGGTGGCGTCGTTCCGCACCGATGAGATCCTCTCGATCCGCCGTTGCGAAAGCGACTCGGTGGCCCTCGATGGACGTCCCACTCTGACCGCAGTGGGCTGAGCGCACTAGCGTCGAGCCGTCATGGCAAGCGATGCCCCACCCCCAGACGAAGCCGCAGCGACGAGCCCGGGAGCGGTAGTCATCATCGGCGCCGGGCCCGCGGGCCTCACCGCCGCCTACGAGTTGGCCAAGCGTCACGTCACGGCCACGGTGCTCGAAGCCGACGACGTCGTCGGAGGCATCAGCCGCACCGTCGAACGCGACGGCTGGCGCTTCGACATCGGGGGCCACCGGTTCTTCACGAAGGTCGATGAGGTCGAGCGTCTCTGGCACGAGATCCTGCCCGACGAGGACTTCCTCCTCCGTCCCCGCAAGTCGCGGATCTTCTACAACGGAAAGTACTTCGACTATCCGCTCCGGGCATTCAACGCGCTCCGCAACCTGGGCATCGTCGAGGCGATCAAGTGCGTCGTCAGTTACGTGTGGGCACGCATCCGACCGCCGAAGGATCAGACGAACTACGAGGGTTGGCTCGTCGCTCGATTCGGTTGGCGTCTCTATCGCACCTTCTTCAAGACCTACACCGAGAAGGTCTGGGGCGTGCCGGTCTCATCGATGCCGGCCGACTGGGCGGCGCAACGAGTCAAGAATCTGTCGCTCTCGAGCGCCGTCATCAACGCGATCCTCCCGAAGCGCAACCAGACCGACATCACCTCGCTGATCGAAGAGTTCCAGTACCCCAAGTACGGGCCCGGAATGATGTGGGAAGTCTGCCGCGACAAGGTCGAGGCGGCCGGCTCCAAGGTGGTCATGTCGTCGCCGGTGGTCGCGATCGAGCACGCGGACGGACGCGCGACCGCTGTGGTCTCCGAAACCGACGGCGTACGCACCTCCTACCCCGCGGAGCACGTGATCTCGTCGATGCCGATGTCGGAGCTCCTCTTGGCGATGGACCCGCCCGTGCCGGCCGATGTCGAGCGGGCCGCCCGCGACCTCCAGTTCCGCGACTTCCTCTCGGTCGCCCTCGTCGTCCCCGAAACCGACGGGTTCCCCGACAACTGGATCTACATCCACGACCCCGAAGTGCAGGTCGGACGGATCCAGAACTACGGCTCATGGTCGCCGTACATGGTCAAGCCGGGATACACCTGTCTCGGCCTCGAGTACTTCGTCTTCGAAGGCGACGAGATGTGGAACGCAGCCGACGAGGATCTGATCGAACAGGCCAAGCGAGAGCTGCTGATTCTCGGCCTTGCCGAGCTGCGAGACATCGAAGCCGGCTACGTCGTGCGGATGCCCAAGGCGTACCCGACCTACGACCAGTTCTACAAGGACAACGTCGAGGTCTTGAAGGGCTGGCTCGCCGAGCACGCGCCGAACGTGCACCCCGTGGGTCGCAACGGGATGCACAAGTACAACAACCAGGACCACTCGATGTACACGGCGCAGCTCACCGTCGAGAACATCGTCGACGGGACCGACCACGACATCTGGTCGGTCAACGTTGAGGAGGAGTACCACGAGGAGAAGGGATCCAGCGGCTCCGGAACCGGGCGCGACGCCCCGATCATCCCCCGTGCAGTCGCCTCCTGAACGCTGGACCACACGGCGCCGGTTCCTGGGCGTCCTGCTGCTGATCACGGTTGTGGCCGTCTGCGGACGGATCGCCTACGTGATGACGGTCACCCGACATCAGAGCCAGCTCTTCGGGGACCAGATCGCGTACGCCCGCCAGGCCGAGACCCTCGCTGCCGGCGAGGGCTTCCGCGACCCCTTCATCGAGGATCGCACGGTCCCCAACGCTGACCATCCACCGCTCACCGCGCTGCTCGCGACCCCGGCGTACCTGCTCACCGACTCGAGCAGCAGGGGCGACACCGCCGCCCGGCTGATCATGGCGACGGTCGGCGGCATGACGGTGTGGTTCGCGGGACTGGCGGCGCGGCGGTTCGCCACGAACGTCGAAGTCGATCCCGACTCGAAATTCGCCACCCGAGCAGGCTGGATCGCCGCGGGACTCGCGGCCGTGCTCCCCGGCATCTGGATGCACGACGGCCTCATCATGTCCGAGGGTCCGGGCGCAGCCACGGTTGCGATCCTGATGTGGTCGGCTGTCCGCTTCCTGGATCGTCCGACCGCCGCTCGGATCGCGACGGTCGGTGCTGCACTCGGGGTGGCCGTCCTCGCACGTTCGGAGGCGGCGCTCCTGGCGCCGCTGCTGGTCGTGCCGCTCGCCTTCACCCGGCGTGGTGACCGCTCCGACCGCCGCTGGAGCGCAGCGTTGCCGTGGCTCGCCGCGGCCGGCGCCGGGTTCGTGCTCGTCGCCGGACCGTGGATCGGGGCGAACCTCGTCCGCTTCGACCGCCCGGTCACCCTGTCGACCAACGACGGCAGCACGCTCCTGGGCTCCAACTGTGACGAGGCCTACCGTGGTGCCACCACCGGGCTGTGGATCCTGCCGTGCGTGACCGCACACTCGGATCCCGAGGCGATCGACGCATCGGTCAACGCCGCCACCTTCCGTCGTGAGGGACTGCGCTACATCCGTTCCCATCTCGGCGACCAGCCCCGGGTGATGGCGGTTCGGGTGCTGCGCACGTGGAGCCTGTGGTCGCCCCGTCAGGAGGTGTATCTCAACTCCGGTGAGGGTGACGAGACGTGGGTGAGTTGGGCGGCGATCGTCGGGGCGTGGGCCACGATGGCGGCGGGTGCAGTGGGATTCGTCGCTTTACGCCGCCGGGACCGGCCCGTCTGGCCGCTCGCAGCCAACCTGGTGGCCGCAACGGTGACCTCCGCCGCGTTCTACGGCCTCGCCCGGTTCCGGATCGGCGCGGACGTGGCGTTGCTGATCGCCGCGGCGATCACCGTGGCAACCCTTGGTGACCGATCCTCGCGAGCTGTGGACCCAGCCACGCTCCAATGACGGGGTAGTACGAATCGAAGAAGTGGATCCCGTCCTTCCGCTTCGCGGTGTCGAGCTCTCCGCCCGGCTGGTCGGCCAGCCAGCGTTGGAAGTCGATCACGGTCGCAACTCCGGGCCGCCTACCCACCGCGTCACGGATCAGGTCGTTGAGTCGATCGATCCGGGCAGGCTGGCTCTCCGGAAGCCCACTGAACCCCTGGTTCGCTCCGGCGTCGAGATGGGGGTAGGTCAACACCACCACGGCTGCTCCGGTCGCTCCGAGCGTGTCGATCGCAGCGAGCAGTTCGCTCTCGAAATAGTTGTCGACGAGCGGATCTCCGATGTGCCGCCACTTCTTGTCGCCACGCAGGATCCGGTCGACCACCTCCCAGATCCCGGTTTGCAGCATCACGACGTCGGGGTTCTCCTCGGCGAGGAACTTCGGGAAGAACCCCGCCCAGTCGCACTTCGCCACGAACTCGTTCGTCTGCTCGAGAAAGCGGTACAAGCCGTTGCGGGCGATCGGGCAGCCGAACTGGCCACTGTTGGACACGGCGATCTCGCCGGCGCCGGCGCCCTTCGACCACGCGATGAGGCCGGAGCCGACACCGTTGGCGACCGAATCGCCGGCCACCAGAACCCGGACGGCCTGGCCCGCGGGCACCACCCGCCGCGGGGAGACGGCAGGCGCAGGCGGGAACTCGGCCTTCACCGCGCTCTCCGGTGCCGCTACGGCCGGAGTTCGCGAGCGGCGGAGCCCGTCGAGCCGCTC
>JAKOVA010000100.1 GCA_029782335.1 Actinomycetes bacterium
GTCGGCCGCGGTTAGGCCGTAGGTGGCGAGGATATCGGTGGCCTGTTTCGTCGGGGATAGGAGGGATGACAACGCGCCCCGGAGCGCCGTGCCGGCCATCGTGCCCTGGATGCCGGCATCACTCATTATCTGGATTGCAGCGGTCGTCTCCTCGATCGAGAGCCCGGCAGACGACGCGACCGGCCCGACATAGGCCATCGCGTGCCCGATCTGCTCGACGGAGGTGTTCGCCGAGGACGCCGCCTGGGCGAGGACGTCAGAAACATGGGCGAGGTCTGAAATCTCCAGGTTGAAACCCGAGAGGACGTTGGTCGCGATGTCGGCCGCGGTCCCGAGATCCATCGCTCCGGCAGACGCGAGGCTGAGCATCTGCGGCGTGGCCTCAAGGATCTCGTTGGTGTCGAGCCCGGCCATACCGAGGTACCGCATAGCCTCCGCGGATTCAGTCGCGGACCAGGCGGTCGTAGCGCCGAGGTCGATCGCCAGCTGTCGGAGCCGGTCGAACTGGTCCCCGGTAGCCCCCGTGACAGCCTGGACCTTCCGCATGGAGTTGTCGAAGTCCACCGCGGTCTTGAGCATCAGCCCGCCTGCGAGCGCGAGTGGGGCGGAGACCTTCATCGTGAGGTCGGAGCCGACGCTCGTCAGGGATTTGCCGATACTCTTGAGGTCGCCCTCAAACCCTTCGGTCTGCTTCTTCGCTTCCTCGTAGGCCCGGGTCAGCCCCGCGACATCGCCGACGATCTCAACGACGAGTTTTCCTGCGCTGGTTTCACCGACCATCTATTCCCCTCCTGATCCGGGGCCCATACCGCTGCTCGATCCGCTCGACGTCGGGTCCATCCCCCTCCTGCGGGGGCGGGCTCGTATGGGTCTCGGGCACCACAGCACCTGTCAGCTCCCTCGCGTATGCGTCGAACATGATCACCTGTGCCCAAGATAGGCGATCGAGGCAGTAGTCCGGCGTCCACCCATACGTCCGGCACAGGTGGGCGACGATCCGGCCTGCCTCGATTACGGGTTTTTTGCCTCCCCCTCCTGGTCGTCGCCCTTGTCCCCGCCTCCCCACCGCCGGAACGCCTGCGCCAGGACGACCTGGGTGAGGCCAGCGAGCTGCGGCCGGGTCAGTTTTGTCTCCAGCCATTCAGCGGTGATCTTGGGGTTGGACTGCTGGCAGATGGCCGCGATCGCCGGGATCATCTCATCGTCGGGGATCTTGTCCCATCCCCCGTATTTCTGCGTCGCCTGGGCGAGGAGGAGTGTCCCCCGTGCCGGGACAATAGTGAGATCGATCTCCTCGATCTCGTCGCCGTTCCCGATCCTGACGATCACCGGTTTCGGCGAGAGGGTGGAGAGATCGATAATCTCTACCATGTCACACCTCACGCCGCCGGGGTCTTCGGGGCCTGCATGTCAACGATCTCAAAGAGCTGTTCGCCCTCAGGCTTCGTGAGGTCCTGCACGCCGGTGAACTCCAGCGGGATCGCGGCGACAGTGAGATCGGTGTCCGCGCTGAACGCCTGTTCGAGCCCCTTCGTCACCTGTGCTTTGTATACGGTGATCTGATAGGTCTTCCCGGCGGCGTTGGTATTCGTCAGCCGCACGGAGATATACCCGAGGTCCGTTTTTCCGCCGGTCTTGAACGTATCCTCTCCAGCATCGCTCGTAACCGTGTCGAGCGCCCCCCGGAG
>JAKOVA010000103.1 GCA_029782335.1 Actinomycetes bacterium
GCTGCATCCCTGGAAGGCGAAGTCCCACCAGCCGTCACCGAGGTCAATGGCCCAGGAATCGTCCCCACCCGCCCCGCTGAAACAACCGAATTCCTTGTCCGCCGTCCCTTGCGCGGTGATCTGTGACCCACCGCTCGCGGCGGCAGCGAAACCCGGCACGATCGACGTGCCGTTGATGGCCGGTGCGGCGAACGCAGCGCCCGCGGCCGCGCCGATGACCGCAGCCTTCTTCAGCGCCGACCGTCGGGACTCGGTCCCGTCGCCGGCACCCGGCTCCACCAGTTCTTCCCTCAATGTCTTCCCTCCAAGGACGAGTGGCTCGCGTCGACCCCGCAGGTTCCCGCCAACCCAGTCAAGATGCGATGAGATTACACGGTGCGTCAAGAGCGCTCCATCATGGGTGCTCGAGAGATGGTTGCACTCCGCGAATGCGGCGGTCGGGTCACGGCCCGGGGACGGTGCCGTTGGGTTAGCGTGAGCCCATGCGGTGGCGCCGCCGACGGGAGTGGGTCCACCGGACGGTGCTCGGCGACACCATGCTCGCGGCCGCCGGCGGCGAGCGGCGGACGCTGCAAGGACTGGCCGCCGCGGTGTGGGTTGTGCTCGAAGCGCCGATGACCGTCGATGAGGTCGTCGGCGAACTCGCAGCGTTCGGCGAGGTTCCCGACGACCTCGACGCATCGGTGCTGTCCGCTCTCGAACTGTTGGCCGAACACGGTGTGGTGGAGCCGTCCCCGGAGCCTGGTTCCGCCGACCAGCGGTGAGCCCAGCTCGCGGCGTGCGCGAGCGCAGAGTGGCCATCGACGCGGATGGCTCGGCCGCCGCGCGGCCCGCCGCTTTCAGGGAGCACGGGCGACTCCACACGCGTTCGTCGAGCGAATGTTGAAGTGTCTGAGGTCGGTGAATATCCTCCGCCGGCGTGCCGGCCGATGTGGGACGGACGACCACTCTTTGGAACTGGGGAAAAGATGAAACTGAAGCTCCGATCGGACCTGCGCGTCGAAGCAGTCGACGGCGAGGTTGTCGTTCTCGATCGCTCCGGTGCAGTCGCACACCGCCTCGTCGGTGACGCTGCCGCCGCGCTCGACCTGTTGGCCGACGGGGTCGACAGCTCGGAGGTGCCCGGCGAGTTGGCCGACGCTGTCGACGAACTCGTCGACGCAGGGCTGGTCGACCACCCGACGAGCTGGTCGCGGCGACGGTTCGTGGCGGTCGGAGGCGCCGGACTTGCCGCCGCGTCGGTCAGCAGCTTTGTGCTCGCTTCGCCGGCCGCCGCGGCGTCGGCGTGCCCTGGCGGTGTGGAACCGAGTCCACTCCAGATGCAGTACGACGTCCCTGGTAGCTACACGTACACGACTGGGCCGGGCGTCACGTCACTGCTGGTCCGGGCGTAGGGTGGCGGCGGCGGTGGAGGCGCCGGACACTCCGAAAGTTCAGGGGGAGGTGGCGGTGGAGGCCACTTCGTCAACAACACCGCGTTGCCGGTGACGGCATGCACCGCGTACCAGTTGACGGTCGGCGCCGGTGGCAGGGGTGGTGTCGGCGAGGAGGATCCTGGGGCGATCATCTCCTCGAAAGGCGAAGTCTCCGACTTCAACGACACCGTCTGGGCAGGTGGTGGATATCGAGGGCTGGGCGGCATTGAGGTCGAGGGCGGCCAGGACCCCTTGGCGCCTGGAGGGTCCGCTACCGGCGTGAACGATGGGGGTGGCTGGACCAGCTGGCACTCCGGAGGCAAGGGTGGCGACGGAACTGAGATCATCGGAGCCCATGGAGGAGGAGGCGGTGGCGGCGCCGGCTTCGGAGGCGACGGTGGCGACGGCGCTGACGGATCAGGTAGCGGCGCGGGTGGCGCAGGGGGTGCGGGCATCCCAGGTGGCGGCAGCGGTGGCGCCGGCGGCGATGAGGCTGAAGACGGAGCCGCCGGGACGCAGCGTGGCGGTGGCGGCGGTGGCGGGGGTCAATATCAGTCCACCCAGCAGCATCCGGAAGGTCGTGTGGGCGACGGCGGCGCCGGTGCCGACGGCGCGATCTGGATCGGGATCTGAACGGCCGCCCGCAGTTCGCACGGACTCGTCGTCACGCAAGCCGCCGCGTCCACGCTTGAAGTGACATCACCGGACGACATCGAGTCCGACTTTGTGCCCTGCCGTCTCGACGACGCCACCGCCGTCGAGGTGGGTAACGAGGTCGTCGTTGTCCACGGGTCGATCGCCCACGCTCTGGGCCCCGCGGGCGCCCGACTGTGGTTCATGTTCGACGGTGAGGCGTCGCTCGATGACATCGCGCAGGTCATCACGGAGCGCGACGGCGTCGATCCGACGACGACCGCCGGCGACGTGGTGGCGTTCGCCCGCGCGGTTGGGTACCTGGGTCTGCTCACGGGAGTCCAGCCACCAGCGCGAGACGTCACCCTGATCCCGCTACCCCAACCTCAGCCCGGCGACATCATCGACGGGCTCGAGAACTACACCACCGTCGAAAACGGGGCGGCGATCACCCTGCCGGATCTGTTCGGATGCGAGTTGCTGGTCGTCGCCTGGAGCTCTCACTGTGGGTACTGCGCCGCGATCGGCGCACCGCTGGCCGAGCTCGTCGGTGGCCTCGATCAATCCGGGATCCGAGTCGTGTTCGCTTGTTCGGGCGACCCGGAGACGAACCGGTCACAGGTCGAGGCGCTGGGACTCAACATTCCGGTGTTCTGCCAGCCCCACCCAGGAGGGCCTCTCGCTGGCTACGGCACCCCCGCCGCCGTTCACCTGCGTCCTGACGGGCGGCTCGGCTCGCCGATCGTGTCCGGCGCTCACAACGTGCTCACCGTCGCCCGTCGACTGGCTGGCATTACCGAGAGCCCCGACCCCCCAGGCGTGCGCTACCTGCTCGCTCCCGACGGTGGCTGCGCAGCACCGTCCTCGCCGGGTCCGTCGGTGCGGTGGACCGACGTTCGAGTCTATGACGTCGACGGATACCGCTTCGGGCTGCGAGTCGATTCCGAGACGACCGGCGAGGCCCTCGATGCGCTGTTTCGAGGGAACCGTGTCGATGACCCCCGGGCCGGGCACAGCTACGCCGTCGCGCTGCCCGACCGGCACCAAGAGCCGACCACCGGGGTGCGCGAGCTGAACCTTCTGGTCCGGGGGGCGACGGTTCTGGCGCGGAGCCGGTCCACCACCAGGATCCTGCGCTCCCTGCTCTGGCGACTCGCTGACGAAATGGTCAGCTTCGACCCCGACGGCCCGACGGTGCGAGTCAACTCGATGGCGGTCATGGTTGACGGTGTCGCGATGCTGGTACCTCCGGGAGTGCGGGTCCTGGCCCCCGGCCTCTCGCGGCAACTGGCACGTGCCGGAATCGCCGTCGCCGACGTACCCCGCCCCGAGATCGACTTGCTGGCCGGCGAGCTGGTCCTTCGTTCCCCCGCGGTGACCCACGATCCACGAGTGCTTGCTGACGACCCGGTCGATGAGGGACTCGAAGCGCGGGAACTCCTCGCTGGGCGGTACCCGCTGGCGGCATGGGGGACCGTGTACCCCGCCGCGGAACCAGTGACGTTGTTCACCGCCGGTCAGGCGGCTGCCGCGCTGGCTTCAAACGTGTGGGACCCGTACGACTTTCCCGAACTCATTGGCCGACTCGGACCGCTGTTCGAGCAGGTGCAGGGGTTCGGGATCTGGTATGAGTCCGAGGCAGGGCTGCTTGACGCCATCGTGTCGGCCGCCGAACAAATCCAGCGTGGTGGTCAGCCGGAACGATCCCGCTGACCACCTCGATGGAGTGACCGAGCGCGGACCTCTCCGTCGAGTAGGTCGAGCAGGTCGCCGACGGCGTCATCTACGTCACCTCGGGTGCCGCGGACCGCAGTCGCATTGCGCGCCAGCGCCAGCGCCGCGTCGAGTGCGGCGTCGGGTCTCGTGCGTGCGCACAGCATGTGACCGATCAGTTCCATGGTCGCCTGAGCCGCCGAGATCGCTCGCCAGTCGTTGCCTGCCGACGGGTCGTACACGACAGCCGCGATCAATCCCACCGGCAGTGGGTCTGATGGGACTGCCAGATCCAGCCGCTCAATCGACGCCTCTCCGAGGCGGCGGCGCAGCGGCCGGCGCCAGCCCGTCACGAGGCCGGTGGCGGGGTCGATGAGGGTGTACTCATCGCTGAGCACCGTGGCTCCTGCCCGGTGGGCGGCGAGCGCGAGAGTGCTCTTGCCTCCCTCTGAGATCGCCGGCACCACCATGACCGCACCGTTCCGGGCGATGGCGGCAGAGTGCACCGCGACGCGGGGTGTCAGCCTGCTGGCGGCGAACAGTGACAGCTCCGACTCGAGCAGGTCCCACGCCACCGGGGACGGCGAGTCACCCGACGGTTCGCGGTCCGCCACGATGAGCCACTCGTCGGACAGGCCGAGGCGACCCACCACCGGCTCGCATGGCTTCATCGACGCCTCAAGGCCGGTGGGTGGCCAGCGGCGAGCGAGCTCATCGACCAGGTGGGGTCGGAGAGCCACCTCGATCGCCGCGCCATCCTCAGCCACTCCCCATCGGCGTGCGAGTTGGTCGGACCCACTCAACTCGAACCGGCCTCGGATGCTGTGGTTGGGGCCAAATCCAGGTTCAGCTGCATCGAGTACCGCTTCGTCGGCAGAAATCAGTTCGAGCGGTGCTGCGCCTGATCGGCAGGTGAGGCGATCCCCGATGTCTCGACCGGCGGGGACCCGTTTGCGGGAGTCGACGCTGAGCCATTTCTGGGAATCGATGCCGAACCATTGGTCGCCGGGTACTCGTTGGGTCGGACGTCGGACCCGGCGTCGTGAGCCGGCGCCGGTGGGGGAGCGGGAGGGGTGGGAACGCTTGGCGAGGTCTCTCGGGATGGCTCGCTATAGCCGTAGTAGTAGTACTGCGCGCCCTGGGTCTCCTCGGAACCGTTGAACACGACCCCCAACATGGGTGCGTCGAAGCGGGCCAGTACCTCGGCCAGACGGTTCGCCGACTGGGCGGTGGTCTTGCCCGAACGAACCACGACCGTCACCAGGTCGGTCCTCGGCAGCAGCTCGCTGGCGTCGTTGGTGGCCAGGAACGGGGCGGTGTCTAGCAGGATCACGTGGTAGTTGCCCCGTTGGGCGTCGATGACCTGCTGCTGGAGTGCCACCACCTCGATCGGGTTCGCGTCGGAGACGCCCTCGCCGATACCGGTCACCAGTTGCACCCGCGGGATGAGTGTGTCCCTCGGAGCCAACACGTCGGGCACCTCCGGTGCCGCCGGCGTGTCGCCGATCAGGTAACGGTGGATGCGTGGGCGCCGGAAATCGCAGTTGACAACCAACACGTTGAGCCCACCCTCGGCGAACACCGCGGCAAGGTTGGCCACCGTCAGCGTCTTGCCCTCCCCGGGGTTGGCAGAGGTCACCATCAGCACGGCAGCGGCGTTGGGCGTGCCGTGCGGAATCCCGCGCGGCGCTCGCTGGCTGAGCGAGTAGATGATCGCCCCACGAACCACCCGGTACGCCTCCGCCGCGCGGGAACGAGGGTTCGACAGCGCCTGGATCTCGGTGGAACGATGTGCTTTGCGGCTCAGCTTCGGGATCTCGGCGACCACCGTCAGCCCGCTCGCGAGCTCCACCTCCTCGCGGCGGCGGAGCCGTGCGTCGAAGCGGTCCAGCAACAACACCAGCCCGACCCCCAGTGCCAGGCCCACGCCGCCGCCCAACTGTGCTCGGGTGCCGGGCCCGACGGGCTGGGAATCTGCGGCCTGGATCACGTCGTCGTTTGTTGGCGGAGCGGTCGTGACGGGGCTGCTGCCGGTCACGTAGCTGGCGCCCTCACGGATCGTCCGGAGGTCTTGGAGGTAGTCCGACTTCGAGATCGGCTTGGCCTTCGCCCCCTCAAGGCTGATCAACCCGGCCGTGGGCGGTGGGGTGTTCGCGAGCTCGGCGAATTGCTGGAAGACCAGCGAGTACTGGTTCGACAGCGATCTCTGCTGGGCTTCGAGTTGGGTGCGGTCGGGCGGGTTGAACGCGATCCTGACGTTCAGGTCCTTGAGTTGCTTGTCGAGCGTGTCGAGTTGGGCGACGATGCCGTCGCGCCGTGACGCTTGGGCCGCTTCGGCCTGTGCCTTGAGTTGTGCGATCAACTCGTCGGCGGCGGTATCGGACAGCGCGACGACCTGTGTCGGGTCTTCCCCCACGGCCCGGACCTCAATCGACGACACCTGGTCGCGCGGGAGGCCCAAGACGTGCGACTCGACCCATTCGACGGGCAACGACAGCTTCTCGGCCACGTTCACCGGCACCTGGCCGGTGTTCACCAGGTACGCCGCCTGCGAGAGGCTGATCGACATGTTCGAGCTCGAACCGGAACCCGAATCGCTTTCACGGATCAGCACGTGGGTCGCGCGGTAGTAGCTCTCTGAGGGCACGGTCGTGGGAGTGACACCCTTGGGGCCCGAAGGTGGTGCCGGCGCCGTGAACCACCCCAAGGTGGCTCCCAGCACACAGGGCAGCAGCACCATCCACCAACGTCGTTTGAACGCCCCCGCGTAGTGGCGCAGCCGCGCCCGAGGATCCAGCTCCAGCCCGCCAGCGGGTGCGTCCGTGTCGATCCTCATGGCGTGGGCCGATCGTAATTGGCGGTCGCTTCGCCGTCCCCTCGGGCGATCGCCGCGGCGGCTGGCACCTCGGCCCGAATCCGCTCCAACAGCGAACCGACGGGCTTGCCCGCTAGATGGCGGGCAAGCCCGCTCAGCACGAGCGCGTCGATCGCCGGCGACGCCTCCTCCACATACCAGCGGTCGATCGCCACCTTCACCGGCACGACGTCGGTGAGGTAGGTCGACCCGTCGGGAGTCGCCGTGATCACGTCGCGCTCCCAGTCGCCCACCGCCAACTGGGTCGGCCCTGCGATGCCCGGCGGCGCCGCGAGCACCGCCGCCCAGCCGGCGTCGGCGTGGTCCACGAACTCGGGGGCCTCCGGCCGCGGGCCCAACAGCGACATCTCGCCGCGCACCACGTTCAGCAACTGCGGGAGCTCGTCGAGATGCGCGGCGCGCAGCTTGCGTCCGATCGGGGTCACCCGGTCGTCGTTCGCGGTGGTCAGCCCCACCCCGCCGGCCCGGCCGTCTGCGTTCTGGGGACGCATGCTGCGCAGCTTCCACATGCGCAGCGGCGTCCCGCCGCGGCCCACCCGCTCCACCGTGATGAACGCCGGGCCACCGTCGTGGCGGCGCACCAGCCACGCCAGCACCGCCACCAGCGGCGACACCGCAGCCAACAGCACCGCCGCAACCACCCGGTCGACCACCAGCCGCGCGCGCAGGTAACGGCTCACCGGGTCACCTCGACCAGTCGCTCACAGACCCGGTCCACATCCGCGTCGGTGAGATTCACGTGCAACGGCAGGCTCAACATGCGATCCGCGAGCTCGTCGCAGGTGCGGAGGCCCCGCCGGCCCACCGGTGCCTGGTCACGGAACCAGCTGAAGTGGTGCAACGGCCGGAAATGCACGCTGGTGGAGATCCCCGCCGCGCTCATCGCGTCCATCACCGCGTCACGGTCGATGCCCGCGGCCAGCTTCACCGCCATCAGATGGTCGGCGCTGCCGGCCACCTGCTCGGCGGGGAGCGACTCGATTCCCGCAGGAGTGAGGTTCGCCCGGTAACGCTCGACCAGCTCACGGCGACGGGCCTGGGTGGCGTCGAAGCGGGCGAACTGCGAGCGGGCCAGTACCGCCAACACATCAGGAAGGTTCGCCTTGATGCCCGGCTGCACCACGTCGTAACCGGCGCGTGCCCCAGGCCGGTACCGTGCCCACGCGTCGGCGTCCATGCCGTGAAGCCGCTGGGACCGGGCGAACGCTGCGAGGTCCGGATTGTCGGTCGCAAGCGCTCCGCCCTCGGCGGAGGTGAGGTTCTTCGACGCGTAGAAGCTGAAACAGGTCGGGCTGGTGCCCGCAGAGCCGATACGGCCTCGTTCGTCCGACGCGCCGAGCGCGTGCGCAGCGTCCTCCACCACGGCCACGCCCGCGTCGGCGGCGATCTTGTGGATCGCCGCGTCGACGGGCACCCCTCCGAAGTGCACCGGCACCACCGCGGCGAGATCGTCGATGTCGGCGTCGAGCGCGTCGGGAGCCAGGTTCAACGTGGTGGGCTCGACGTCCAACAACACGGGGACCAGGCCGTTGTGCACCGCCGCGAGCGCCGTGGACACGAACGTCCACGCCGGCACCCCCACCCGCGACCCCGCGGGCAGGGCGAGGTGGGCGAGTGCAATGTCGAGCGCTGCGGTCGCGGAGGAAACCGCCACCACCTCGGTGCCGCCCAGGTACTCGGACAGATCAGCCTCGAGGCCCAGACACTCGTTGCCCGTGGTCAACCAGCCGCTGCGCAGCACCCGCGCGACGGCCTCGACGTCGCCGTCGGTGATCTCCGGGATCGCAAAATGGATGATGTCTTTCGGCCCGGCCATCTCGTCGGTGCTCGTGGGGAATGCCCGGAGCCACACCGAGCGGGGTGTCCAGTGAATCATGTTCGACCACGCCGGGGAAAGCGGGTGGCCGCTACGACGCCGCCCGTTCTTCCGTGCGAGACCTCGTCGGCACTTTGGCCCGTTGCGGACACCCTGAGTAAGTTCTCCGCCGTGTCCGACGGCTGCGTCCCCTCGCATGGAGAAGGTGCCTCACGTGTCGACCACTGACACCCCCGAGGAGACCGTCGAGGTCGAACCCGACGAGCTTCGCGAGGGCCTCGTCGCCCAACTCGGTGAACTGCTCGGCGACTCGCTCCTCGACCACGCGATCCTGCCCGGCGTCGACCTGACGGTTCGCGTCGCCAACGAGGCGTGGGCGCAGGCCGCCGAAGAACTGCGCTACGTCCTCGGTGCCCGGTACTTCTGCTTCCTGTCGGCCCTCGACTGGATGCCGTCGCCCTACGGCCGTTACCTCGACGCCGAGGTCGACAAGGTGCTCGCCGCAGAGGCAGGGGAGAGCGTCGACAAGGAGCCCGAGCCGATGGTTTCGGGCGTCTGCGGCGGCGACACCCGTCTCCAGGTGTTCGCCCGGTTCTCGAACGTGAAGTCGCACTGGGGCATCACCGTCAAGGCCGACGTGACCTCCGACGACGACCCCCGAATCGGCACCCTCACCAAGGTGTTCGCCGGCGCCGACTGGCACGAGCGGGAGGCGTGGGAGATGTTCGGCATCACCTTCGACGGCCACCCCGGGCTTCGTCACCTCTACCTGCCGTCGGATTTCGAGGGCCATCCGCTCCGCAAGGACTTCCCGCTGTTGGCCCGCATCGTCAAGCCGTGGCCCGGCATCGTCGACGTGGAGCCGATGCCGGTCGTCGAATCCGCAGACGGGCCGGCGGCCGACGCCGCTGCGGCAACCGACGAGGGGGATGCGTCGTGACCGCCGTGACCGACCGTCAGAAGCTCGCCTACATCGCGCAGCAGGCTGCCGATGCCCGGGTGAACGTGGAGCTCGAAACCGAGGGCATGACCCTCAACCTCGGTCCGCAGCACCCCGCCACCCACGGCACGCTGCGGATCGTCGCCCGCCTCGACGGCGAGCAGGTGATCTCGGCCGACCCGATCATGGGCTACATGCACCGCGGCTACGAGAAGCTCTCCGAGGTCCGCAACTACGCCCAGATCACCACGCTCGTCAACCGGATCGACTGGCTGGGCAGCTTCGCGAACGAGGTGCCGTTCATCCTTGCCGCCGAACGGCTCATGGGGGTCGAGGCACCACCCCGGGCCAAGTGGATCCGCACGATCCTCTTCGAGATGGCCCGCATCGCCAACATCGGGCTGTTCCTCGGCGAAATGGGCCTGCAGGTCGGCGCCGTGTCGCCGACGTTCTACGCCTTCCGCGACCGCGAGTTCGTCCTCAACCAGATCGAGGCCGTCACCGGCGGACGGTTCCACCCCAACTTCGACCGCATCGGCGGCCTGAAAGACGACCTCCCCAAGGGGTGGATCGCCGACACCAAGGCCGTCATGGTGCGCATGGCCGAGTTCTGCGACCTGATGGAAGACCTCCTCCTCGGCTCGGAGATCTTCGAAGCCCGCTGTCGCGGCATCGGCGTGATCCCCCCCGACGTCGCTCTCCAGTACGGGCTGTCCGGCGCCAACCTGCGCGCGTCGGGCATCGACTGGGATCTGCGCCGCGACGCCAACCACGGGTTGCTGGCCTACGACGATGTCGAGTTCAAGGTGTACACCCACCCCGACGGCGACTCGTTCGCCCGGTTCTGGGTTCGGCTCCAAGAGGTCCGTGAGGCCATCAAGATCGTCGAGCAGCTCTGCGACGGGCTGCCCTCGGGCTCGATCCAGGCGAAGGTCCCCCGCATCATCAAGGTGCCGGCGGGTGAGGCGTTCGTCTCCACCGAGAACCCGCTCGGCGAGATGGGCTACTACATCGTCTCCAAGGGCGATCTGAACCCGTTCCGGGTCAAGATCCGCTCGGCGAGCTTCAACAACGTGTCGATCGTGCCGTGGCTGCTCCGTGGCGTCTACGTGCCCGACATCATCACCATTCTCGGCAGCCTGTACTTCATCCTCGGGGACATCGACCGATGATCGGCCTGCAACTCGCCTACTGGCAGGAGACCATCCTGCGCATCGTGATCGGCCTCGCCGCGTTGCTGGGCCTCACCGGTGCGGTCGTCTACCTGTACCTGTTCAAGTTCGTCTCGTTCATGCAGAGCCGGCTCGGCCCGATGGAGGCCGGCCCCTACGGCTCGTTGCAGCTGCTCGCCGAGGTCGGCAAGTGGCTCCAGAAAGAAGACGTCTTCACCGAGCGCGCCGACCGCTTCGTGTTCGCGGCGTCGCCGTTCGTCGTCATCCTCTCCACGTTCATGCTGTTCGTGGTGGTGCCGGGGGGGCCGGGCGACGAGGTCGCCCACATGTCCAACAGCCTCCTGTATGCCCTCGCCATCTCGGCGATCTCGGTGCTCGGCATCCTGATGGCGGGCTGGTCTTCGGCCAACAAGTACGCGCTGTTGGGCGGTCTGCGTGCGGCCGGGCAGCTCGTCGCGTACGAACTCCCGATGATCCTCGCGGTCGTCGGCGTGGTCATCCAGGCCGGCACCCTCAACCTCCAGGAGATCGTCGCGGCGCAGTCCTCCGGCGGGATCTTCGGCTGGGGCGGCATCGGCAACCCCTACATCCTCACGCAGTTCGTCGGGTTCATCGTCTTCCTCATCGCGATGCAGGCCGAGCTCACCCAGACGCCCTTCGACATGCCCGTCGCCGAGTCCGAGCTCGTCGCCGGCTACATGGTCGAGTACACCGGCATCCGCTTCCTCGTGTACTTCATCGCCGAGTTCGCGACCGCCGTCGGCTTCTCGGCCATCGCCGCCACGCTTTTCCTCGGCGGCTGGGGCCTTCCCGAGTCGTGGGGCATCGGCCGTGGCGCCATGCACGTCATCGGTCCGCTGGTGGTGATCGTCAAAGCGGTGCTGTTGACCGGCGTCGTGTTCTGGGTGCGCTTCACCTTCCCGCGCTTCCGTGAGGACCAGCTCCAGCGTCTCGCCTGGAAGTTCCTCATCCCCATCTCCCTCGCCAACATCGTGGTCACCGCGGTGCTGAAGGTGGTGTTCTGATGGCTCGCAAACCGCAGATGTTCGGTGTGATCAAGGGCCTCGGGGCCACCTTGAAGGAAGCCTTCAAGACGATGTTCCCCGACGGGATCAAGGGCGCCCCGGCCCCGTCGAGGGGTGCGCAGACCGTCCAGTACCCCCGCGAGAAGGAAGTTCCCACCGACCGCTCGCGCGGGGTCATCGGCCTCATCGAGGAGAACTGCACCGCCTGCATGCTGTGCGTCCGCGAGTGTCCCGACTGGTGCATCTACATCGAGGCGCACAAGACCCTCGCCCCGCCCCGCCGAGCCGGTGGCAAGCCGCGGTCGGTCAATGCGATCGACCGCTTCGATATCGACTACTCGCTGTGCATGTACTGCGGGATCTGCGTCGAGGTGTGCCCCTTCGAGGCCATCTTCTGGAGCCCCGAGTTCGAGTACTCCGAGTTCAACATCGCCGAGTTGATCCACGACAAGGAACGGCTCGGCCACTGGTTCGACTCGACCCCCGAGTTCGAGCCGCTCGAGGCCGGTTCCGAGGCGAAGCAGCCGAAGCTCCCCAAGAGGACCACATGATCGCGGCACTGCTGGGCGCCGACAGCTTCACCGGTGCGGTACCGACCAACATCGCGTTCGCGATCGTCGCCGCGATGATGATCTTTGCGGCGATCCGCGTGGTGACCACCCGCAACGTCGTCCACGCGGCGCTCTATCTCGTGCTGGTGCTGGGCGGAGTCGGCATCAACTTCCTGTTGCTGCAGGCCGAGTTCGTCGCCATCACCCAGTTCCTCGTGTACGTCGGGGCGATCGTGGTGCTCTTCCTGTTCGGCATCATGCTGACCAAGGCACCCCTGGGCGTCTCCGACGATCTCGACAACCGCAAGCAACGACCGATCGCAGCCATCGTCGGCCTGTTGATGCTCGCCGTGTTGTCCTTCGCCCTCATCAAGACGTGGACCGACCAGAAGGTGCCGTTCCGGCTGTCGGCGGCGACGAACACCACCGAGCTGTCCGACTCGATCTTCTCGACCTACCTCATCCCCTTCGAGGTTGTCTCCGTCCTGCTGCTCGCCGCGCTCATCGGCGCCATCGTCTTGGCTCGGAAGGACTGAACACGGTGCTGATCAACCAGTTCCTCCTGCTCGCCGCCATCTTGTTCTGCATCGGCGTCTACGGCGTGTTGGTGCGCCGCAACGGCGTGCTGGTGTTGATGTCGATCGAGCTGATCCTCAACGCGGTGAACATCAACCTGGTCGCCTTCGGCACCCAACACGACATCTCCGGGCAGGTCTTCGCCCTGTTCGTGATCGCCGTGGCGGCCGCCGAGGTGGGCGTCGGTCTCGCCATGGTCCTGTTGCTGTACCGCACCCGACGTTCGATCAACATCGACGAGCTCGACGAGCTGAAGGGCTGATCGCACCATGTGGTTCCTCACGCATCCGTGGCTGATCCCCGCCCTGCCGACACTCGGTTTCGTCGTCATCCTGCTGCTCGGCAAGCGGCTGCTCGGCCCCGCACGCGCCCACTGGATCGCCATCTCCCTCGTTGCCGTCGCCTTCGTCTTGGCGCTCGGAACCGCCGGCGCCTGGATCAGCCACTCCGATCACGACACTCCGGTCACCAGCGAGGTCGCCGGATACGCACACGTCGACCCCAAGTGTTCGCAGGTCGCAGCATCGGTCGCGGCCGAGGGGGAGGAAGCCATCGCTCCGGTGGCGACGGCGCACACCTCCGAAGCAGGCCACGGCGAGGCCGAGGGAGAAGCAGCCGAGGGCGGCGAGTCGATGTCGCAGCCGGTGGTCCGCTGCGCATCGTGGTGGAGCAACGGCGACAGCCAGTTCAACATCGGCACCATGCTCGACGGCCAGTCGGTGCTGATGCTCGTCGTCGTCACGCTGGTGTCACTCCTCGTGCACATCTACTCCTCGGAGTACGTCAAGGGCGACCGCCGCTACACCCACTTCTACGCCTTCCTCCAGTTGTTCACGGCGTCGATGCTGTTCTTCGTCCTCGCCGAGAACACGCTCCAGATGATCGTCGGATGGGAGCTCGTCGGGCTCTGTTCGTTCGCCTTGATCGGACACTGGTGGGAGGAGAAGCCGAACTCCGACGCCGCCCTCAAGGCCTTCATCACCAACCGCGTCGGCGACGTCGGGCTGCTCGTCGGCACGATCATCCTGTTCTTCTCGGCCGGCGGCACCTGGAACGTGATCGACATCAACACCCGCGCGAACACGGGTCGCATCTCCCACACGGCGCTGCTCGTGGCCTCGTGCTGCCTCATCGCCGCGGTCATGTCGAAGTCAGGCCAGTTCGTCCTGCACACCTGGCTGCCCGACGCCATGGCCGGCCCGACTCCCGTCTCTGCGCTGATCCACGCCGCAACGATGGTGGTCGCCGGGATCTACATGGTCGCCCGGCTGTACCCGGTCTTCTTCCACGGACTGTCCATCGGCGGCTCGTCGATCAACCTGCTCGCTGTCGTGGGCGCGGTCACCGGCCTGTTCGGGTCGCTCCTCGCGTTTGTCCAGAAAGACATCAAGAAGGTTCTCGCCTACTCGACGGTCAGCCAGCTGGGCTTCATGGTCACCGCCCTCGGCGTCGGCGCATGGACGGCGGCTCTGTTCCACCTCTTCACCCACGCGTTCTTCAAGGCGTGCCTGTTCCTGGGCGCCGGGTCGCTCAGCCACGCGGCGGGACACAGCTTCAACATGGTCGATGACATGGGCGGGCTTCGGAAGAAGATGCCGACCACCTTCTGGACCTACGTCATCGCCACCGGCGCCCTCGCCGGCATCTTCCCGCTCGCCGGCTTCTGGTCCAAAGACGAGATCCTCGCCGGTACCGGTGGCGCCAACGACGGCGTCGGTACGTACTACTTCGCGCTCATCATGTTGTTGCTGGCCGCGTTCTGCACGGCTGCCTACATGACACGCACGATCTGGTACGTCTTCTACAACGGCGAGTTCAAGGGCGACACCCACGGCCACGGCGACCCCCACGAGAACGGCCCCCGCATCGCCGTGCCGCTGGTCATCCTGGCGACCCTGGGTGCCGTCGCCGGCTTCGCGAACCTGCCGAAGAAGATGCTCGGCATCGAGATGCCCGAGTCGCTCGCGTTGCGTTTCGAGCACCTCGTCGAACCGGTCGGAGCGTTCTTCCCCGGCCACGGCGTCGGATTCACCCACGCCGAGTTCAACAACCTGCTGGCGATCGGGTCCCTCCTCGTTGCGCTCGCCGGTGTCGGGATCGTCTACGCCTTCTACTGGAAGGGCGCGCTGCGGCCGCTCCACGGCCTCGCCGAGCGGAACGGGATGGCCCGACTGGGCAAACGCATCCTCGAGAACAAGTACTACCTCGACTGGCTCTACACCGACGTGATCGTCGGGTTCATCAAGAAGCCACTGGCCGCCGCCACGTACTGGTTCAACCAGAACGTGATCGACGGAGTGGTCAACGGTGTCGGCAAGACGGCGGTCGCTTCGGCCCACATCGTCTACGACCAGATCGACCAAGGGGTCGTCGACGGTGTCGTCAACGGCACCGCCACGTTCGCCACCGAGACCGGCGGTGGGTTGAGCAAGACGCAGTCCGGTCGTCTCCAGCAGTACGCGGTGCTGTTCTTCGCAGCCGCCGCGGTCATGGCCGGCGTCTTGGTGCTGGCCGTCAAGTAGGGCAACAGGAGAGATTCAACCGTGAACACCTTCCTCCACGACTGGGGCCTGGCGGTCATCACGTTCCTGCCGCTCGTCGGCGCCGCCGTGATGATGGCGATCCCGCGCGCCGAGGAGCAGTTGCAGAAGATCGTCGCCCTCGTGGCGTCGACCGCAGCGCTCGCGGTGGGAATCTGGATCCTCGCCGAGTTCGACTACGACCGTGCCGGGTCGATGCAGTTCGAGATCAACCGGCGCTGGATCGAGATCATCCACAGCCGCTTCTCCATGGGCGTCGACGGCATCGCGCTGCCGCTGCTGATCCTCACCGTTGCGATCATCCCGCTGTGCGTCATCTACTCGTGGAACCACATCCCGTCGCCGGGGAACGCCAAGGCGTTCCTCATCCTCATCCTCATCCTCGAGACGGGCGTCATCGGCTCCTTCGTCGCCCACGACCTCATCCTGTTCTTCGTCTTCTTCGAGATCGTGCTGCTGCCGATGTACTTCCTCATCGGGGTCTGGGGCGGCGAACAGCGCCAGTACGCAGCGATCAAGTTCTTCCTCTACACCCTGTTCGGCTCAGCGCTCATGATCGTGGCGTTCCTGGCGTTGTTCTGGCTGTCGGGTGCGAACAGCTTCGATATGACCGAGCTGCACAACGCCGCTCGGGTTCCCGGGGCACTCTCCAACACCGCCCAGGTGCTGATCTTCGGCGGCATGTTCGTGGGGTTCGCCATCAAGGTGCCGATGTTCCCGTTCCATACGTGGCTGCCCGATGCCCACACCCAGGCGCCGACGGTCGGTTCGGTGATCCTCGCCGCGCTGCTGCTGAAGCTCGGAACCTACGGCTTTGTCCGGATCGCCATCGGCATCATGCCCAGCTACGCATCCCACAAGTGGGCGCCCGTGCTCGTCGTGCTCTCGACGATCGGCATCATCTACGGCGCCCTCGGGTGCCTCGCGCAGACCGACATGAAGCGCCTCATCGCCTTCTCGTCGGTCGCACACATGGGCTTCACGATGCTCGGCATCTCGACGCTCACCGACTTCGGGATCAACGCCGCCATCTTCGGGATGGTCGCCCACGGCCTCATCACCGGCATGTTGTTCTTCGTCGCCGGTTCGATGAAGGAGCGCTACCACACCCTCGAGCTCAAGCGCCTCGGCGGCTTGCTGGTGTCGGCTCCGAAGATGGGTTGGATCCTCGGGTTCTGCTCGATGGCGTCGCTCGGTCTCCCGGGCCTCGCCGGGTTCTGGGGTGAGTTCCCGGCGATCCTCGCCGCCTACAACCCGGCGGAGGGACTGTCCAAGGCGCTGTTCCGCACCTGCATGGTGATCGCCGCGATCGGCACGGTGTTCGCCGCCGGATACCTCCTCTGGATGTTCCAGCGGACGTCCTTCGGAACTCCCAAGGACGAGTTCGCCGACGATCCTCACATCACCGACGTGTCGCGACCCGAGTGGATCGCATGGACACCCCTGCTGATCTCGATCGTGTTGTTCGGCTTCCTCCCGGGTCTCATGTTCGATGTCACCAACCCGGCGGTGAAGATCGTCGCCGCCGCAGCCGGTATCGGAGGCTGAGATCGTGGGTGGACTGATCGCTGCCGCCGGGTGGGCGCCGCCGGCCATGGACTGGCACGCGCTCGCGCCCGAGGTGATCCTCGCTGCGGGCATCTGCGTGCTCATCCTCGTCGACGTCGTGCTGCTCGAGCGCGGCAAGGCGTTCGCCTCGGCGATCAGCGGGCTCGTCTTGTTGGCGGCGGTCGTGCCGTTGCTGACCCTCGCGGTGAGCGACGACACCAGCCGGTCCCTCTTCGGTGGGGCCTATGTGGTCGATCGATCCGCCCTGTTGCTCAAAGCGCTCTTCATCATTTCGGGCTACGTCACGGTGCTCCTCTCGACGAACTATGTCGCCGAGGGTGAGTACTGGGAGAGCGAGTACTACACGCTGCTGCTGAGCTCCGTCCTCGGCATGTCGGTCATCTCCTCGTCGCGCGACCTGATCGGCATCTTCATCGCGTTCGAGCTGCTCTCGATCCCGTCGTACATGATCGCCGCGTGGCGCAAGCGTGACACCCGCTCCCAAGAGGCTGGCTTCAAGTACTTCCTGATGGGTGTCTTCGCCACGTCGGTGCTGCTCTACGGAATGTCGCTGCTGTACGGGGCGAGTGGATCGACGCTGCTCTCGAAGATCGGCGAGACGGTCGAGTCCGGACGTGCGACCCCCGCGGTCGGCCTCGCGATCCTCTTCGTCCTGATCGGGTTCGGCTTCAAGATCTCCGCCGTGCCGTTCCACAGCTGGGCTCCCGACACCTACGAGGGTGCGCCGACACCGGTTACCGCCTTCCTGTCGGTGGCCTCCAAGAGCGCCGGGTTCGTCGCGATCCTCAACTTCGTCTTCTACTGCTTCATCCAGAACTCGAGCGCCACCGACGTCGTGGTCCCCGTCGTGTTCGTGCTTTCGGCGCTGTCGATGACCGTCGGCAACCTGATCGCCCTGAAGCAGGACAACGTCGTCCGCATGCTGGCCTACTCGGGTATCGGCCAAGCCGGGTTCATCCTCGCCCCGCTCGTCGTCGCTCACGATCGACTCTCCGACGCCCTGCCGTCGATCGTCGTGTACCTCGTGATCTACAGCGCGATGAACCTCGGGGCGTTCGGGGTCGTGATCGCTGCCGCTCGCAAGACCCGTTCCGCCGAGATCTCCTCGATGAACGGGATGCTGCAATGGGCGCCCGGGCTCACCGTGTTGATGTCGGTCTTCATGGCCTCGCTCATCGGGATCCCGCCGATCGGCGGCTGGTACGCCAAGTTCAGCGTCTGGCGTTCGCTGCTTCAGGGTGCAACCGGGTGGAGCTACGCCCTCGCCGTGCTGATCGCCATCAACACGGCGATCGCCGCCGCCTACTACCTGCGGGTGACCAAGGCGATGTGGTTCGAGGAGGCGAACGACGGAGACGTGACCCCCGTCGACGTGCCGCCGTCACTGCGCCTCGCGCTTGCGATCACCGTCGTGGCGACGCTGCTGTTCGGCATCGTGCCGAGCCTGCTCACCGACGCGGCTGCCGTCCCGCTCGCACTCGGGCACTGAGCGAACCGGGCGCAACGGGCCGTGGGCGCCCCTGGCGTCGAGGCCGCTGAGGCCGCTGAGGCCGAACGGTTCGATCGATACCAGGAGCGGTGTCTCTATGACCCCACGACCGGTTTCTATGTGTCGGGCGGGCGCGCCGGCGGTGCTCGCGGCGATTTCCTGACCTCCCCCGAGGTCGGTCCGCTCTTCGGGACGGTCATCGCCCGAGCGTTGCGGTCGTGGTGGGACGCGGCGGGCCGGCCGTCGTCGTGGCATGTCGTCGAAGCGGGCGCCGGTCGAGGGGCGCTGGCGTTCGCGATCCTGAACGCGGCCCGCGACGAGGGGCTCCCCCTGCGCTACACCTGCGTCGAGCGGTCGGCCGTGTTGCGTACGGCGGCCGTCGACCTGCTTGGCGACCGGGCAGCGGTGCTCGACGCGCTTCCAGAGCGGGCCGACGTGGTGATCGCCAACGAACTGTTGGACAACCTGGTGGTGCGGATCGTTGAGCGTGCCGACGACGGGTGGCGCGAGCTGTGGGTTCCCGAGGAGTGGCGGCCGACCGACCTCGCCCCGTCCTTCGACGTCGCAGTCGGGCAGCGACTGCCCGTCTGTGAGGCAGCGGCCCGTTGGGTCGAGGCGGCGTTGGAGTGCGCGGCGCGGGTGGTGGTCTTCGACTACGGCGTGCGGCGGACCGCCGAGTTGGTCGGCCGACAGTGGCTTCGCACCTACTCGCGACACGAACGCGGCGACGATCCGTTCGTTGCGCCGGGCGCCGCCGACATCACCGTCGACGTGGCATTTGATCAGCTCCCCAACCCGAGCCGTGTGGTGACACAGGCGGAGTGGCTGGGCGAGTGGGGGATCGACGAGCTGGTCGCGGAGGGTCGGCGAGTGTGGGAGGAGCGGGCACCGATCGGCGACTTGGCCGCCGTCCGCGCACGCAGCCGTGGACCCGAGTCAGCCGCGTTGTGCGATCCAGCCGGCCTGGGTGCCTTCCTCGTCGCCGAATGGCATCGTCCCGAGTAAGGCCCCCGCACCCGGACGGTTTGCCGTCTCAGGCCCGTTCCGGTTTCGCCAACTGCCAGAGCTGGTCGTAGAGCCGGTCGAAGACCTCAGCGACGTCCCGCGCTCGCGAGCCGAGGTCGTGGATTGGCCGGCGAGCCGACGCCGCCTCGGCGACGGAGATCCGCTGCGGGATCGCCGGCGACCACACCGCCGACTCCCCAACCGTGCGGGCGAGGTCCTCGAAACGCATCGCGGCGTCGGCACCACGGGCCGGCATCCGGTTGACGACCACGCCGGCGAGGTCGAGCCGCGAGTTGTCGCGACCCCAGACGGTCTCGATGAGATCGGCCACCGGCTCGACGCCGCGAAGGCTGAGGGCTGTCGGTTCCACGACCAGCAGCGCGAGGTCGGCGGCGGTGAGGGCGTTGGTGGTGAGCTCGCCCAGCGACGGCGGGCAGTCAACCAACACGATCCCGTAGCTGCGTGTCACCCCGCTGAGCGTCTTGCGGAGCCGTGCCGCAGACCGACCGGAGATCAGGTTCTCGAGCCCTGAGCGGGCGGTCTCGTGCTGCTGGAGCGAAGGCCCTGCGGGTGCGACGTCGACGAGGTGGCCCCAGGTGGAGTCGACGATGACGTCGCGGAGGGCGCCGCTGCGAGCCGAGCCGAGCGCGTCGGCGGCGCTGCGCTTGACCCGCTCGGCGTCGACCCCGAGCACCCAGGTCGACGCGCCTTGAGGGTCGAGATCGACGACGAGCACCTGGTGGCCGCGCTGGCGTGCTGCGGACGCCAGGCCCAACGTGACTGAGGTCTTGCCGACCCCACCCTTCTGGTTGACCACTGCGACGACCTTGCCCATCGACGCCCATGTTCGTCGGGAGACCTCGGGTTCCGCCAACCGCTCACACGTCCTACGGTTCACCCATGGCAGACGCATCCCGATCGACTCTCCTCGCCGAAGCTGCGGATCTCGCTGGTGAAGTGATTGCACTCCGTCGTCGGATCCACCGCCGCCCGGAACTCGGGACCGACAACCCCGAAACCCAGGCCCGGATCCTCGAGGCGCTCTCCGGCCTCGGCCTCGAGATCTCCACCGGAACGTCGCTCAGTTCCGTCACCGCAACGCTTCGCGGCTCGCGGCCCGGCCCGACGATCCTGCTCCGGGCCGACACCGATGCCCTGCCGATGACCGAGGAGACCGAGTGGGAAGACCGCTCCGAGTTCGAGGATCGGGCCCACATGTGTGGCCACGACGCGCACGTCGCGATGCTGGTGGGTGCCGCGAACCTGCTCGTCGCCCGTCGGGACGAGATCGCCGGGGCGGTTCGGTTCATGTTCCAACCGGGAGAGGAAGGCTTCGGCGGTGCCCCGCAGATGCTCGACGAGGGCGTGCTGCACGACGGCCTCGACGAGCCAGTCAGCGCGGCGTTTGCCATTCACGTCACGCCGAACCTCCCGGTCGGCTTCGTCGGGGCGAGGCCCGGGGCGTTGATGGCGTCGACCGACGACTTTGCGGTGACCGTTCGCGGTCGCGGTGGGCACGCGTCGAGCCCACACTTCGCGAACGACCCGGTGCCGGTCGCGTGCGAGATGGTGACGGCCCTCCAAACCTTCATCGCACGCCGCGTCCACGTGTTCGAACCGGCGGTGCTGACCGTTGCACACCTCAGCGCCGGGACGACCAGCAACGTGATCCCCGAGACGGCGTGGTTCGAAGGCACGATCCGCACCGTCTCGGAGGCGACACGATCGCAGGTACGTGACGGCTTCGAACGGGTGGTGCGTGGGGTCGCCGCGGCGCACGACTGCGAGGTCGAGATCGACCTCCGGGCCGGGTATCCGGTGACGGTCAATGACGCATCGTTCACGCCGTGGCTCGCTGACGTCGTGCGTGACACCCTCGGACCCGACGCCTTTTTCGATCTTCCCTGGCCGGTCATGGGAGCTGAGGACTTCAGCTACGTCCTGCAACAGGTGCCCGGCGCCATGGCCTTCCTCGGAGTCTGTCCGACCGACATTGCAAACTCCCTTGAGGCACCGTCGTGTCACTCGAACCTCATGCGGCTCAACGAGGACGCTTTGCACCTGGGCGCTGCGCTCCATGCCGCTGTCGCCCTCCGCTATCTCGACTCCGGGAGCTGACCGGCCGCGCGGAAGGTGAGCCGGGCGGCGACACAGCCGTTGGGCGAAGCGTCGTATCCTCCGGAGTGACCAAGGGGGATCACCGTGGGTGAAGCAGCCATCGAGGAGTTCTACGTCGAAGACCGGGTCTTTCCGCCTCCGGCCGCGTTCGCTGCGGAGGCGCTCGTGTCGGACCGGTCGCTCTACGAAGAGGCCGACCGCGACTTCGAAGCCTTCTGGGCGCGGCAGGCACGAGAGCTGCTCACCTGGTTCACCGACTTCGACACGACCCTCGAGTGGAACCTGCCGTACGCGAAATGGTTCGTTGGCGGCACGCTGAACGTCTCGTACAACTGCCTGGATCGCCACGTCGAAGCCGGCCGGGGAGACAAGGTCGCCTACCACTGGGAGGGCGAGCCGGGAGACACCCGCACGATCACCTACCGCGACCTGCTCGACGAGGTGAGTCGGTTCGCGAACGTCTTGAAGTCGCTCGGCATCTCCCGCGGTGACCGGGTTGCGATCTACATGCCGATGATCCCCGAGACCGTCGTCGCGATGCTCGCCTGTACCCGGATCGGCGCTCCCCACTCGGTGATCTTCGGTGGCTTCAGCCCCGACTCGATCATCGACCGGGTCAACGACGCCGATGCGTCGGTCATCGTGACAGCGGACGGTGGCTACCGGCGCGGTCGTCCGCTGCCGCTCAAGCCGAACGTGGACGCCGCGCTCGGGTCGTGTCCCGGTGTCCGCCACGTCGTGGTGGTCGATCGTTGCGGCCTCGAGCCCGAGATGGTCGAGGGCCGCGACCTCTGGTACGGGGAGCTCATGGCCGATGCGTCACCCGAGTGCCCACCCGAGCACATGGACGCCGAAGACCTCCTCTACCTGCTGTACACGTCGGGCACCACGGCGAAGCCCAAGGGCATCATGCACACCACCGGTGGCTACCTGACACAGATCGCGTTCACCCACCGCTACAGCTTCGACCTCCACCCCGACACCGACGTGTACTGGTGCGCCGCCGACGTCGGGTGGGTCACGGGCCACAGCTACATCGTCTACGGGCCGTTGACCAACGGGGCGACGTCGCTCATGTACGAGGGCACCCCCGACACGCCGCGGCCGGAGTTCCGCACCGGTGATGTCGCCGATTGGCCGAAGGACCGCCTGTGGGATCTCATCGAGCGGTACCGGGTCACCCAGCTCTACACGGCACCGACGGCCATTCGAACCTTCATGAAGTGGGGGAGCGACTGGCCGGCGAGCCACGATCTGTCGAGCCTGCGGTTGTTGGGCACGGTGGGTGAGCCCATCAATCCCGAGGCGTGGATGTGGTACCACACCCACATCGGCTCGGAGCAGTGCCCGGTGATCGACACGTGGTGGCAAACGGAGACCGGCGGCCAGATGATCAACGCCCTGCCGGGGGTGATCGCCGCCAAGCCCGGTTCTGCCACGGTGCCGCTCCCGGGCATCGGCGCCGAAGTGGTCGACGACGACGGCAACCCCGTCACGCGCGGCGGCGGGTATCTCACGCTGACGCGCCCGTGGCCGTCGATGCTGCGCGGCATCTGGGGCGACCCGCAGCGCTTCGTCGACACGTACTGGTCGACGTTCCCCGGGCGGTACTTCGCGGGTGACGGCGCCAAGATCGACGAGGACGGCTACCTCTGGCTGTTGGGACGCGTCGATGACGTGATGAACGTCTCGGGCCACCGCATCTCGACCGCTGAGGTCGAATCCGCACTCGTCGACCACCCGGCGGTCGCCGAAGCAGCGGTGGTCGGCGCAACCGACGCGACGACCGGTCAGGCGATCATCGGATACGTCATCCTCCGGAGCGGGAACGATCCGACCGAGGCGCTCGGCGAGGAGATCCGCCAACACGTCGCCACCAAGCTCGGGGCGATCGCTCGTCCCCACACGGTGATCCTCGTGCCCGACCTCCCCAAGACCCGCTCCGGCAAGATCATGCGGCGGCTGCTGCGCGACGTCGCGGAAGGACGTTCCCTCGGTGACACGACGACGCTGGCCGATCCCGACGTCGTCGAGGAGATCCGCACTCGTGCCGAAGCAACACCCCAGGACGACTGACATGTCGACGGCGGGAGCCAGGCCGTGAAGGTCGGACACTTCGACAACTGGTTGTGGCGCGACGAGCCGATCGACCCGGGCCCCGCGGTGGTGTTCGACATGGACGGCGTGCTGTCCGACGCGGCCGGACGCCAGCACTACCTCGAGTACCCGTATCGGGACTGGGAGGCGTTCTTCTGGGCGTGCGGTGACGACAACCTGATCGACGAGGTGGCACGCCTGCTCGACGTGATCGACGACGATCACCGCATCGTGTTGCTCACCGCACGGCCGATCCGCGTGCAGCCCCAGACGTTGGGTTGGCTGGAGCGTTACGACCTCCGGTGGGATCTGCTCCTGATGCGGGAGTTCGGCGACTACATGGCGTCGGAGACGTTCAAGCGCCGCAGTGTCGGGGAACTGCGAGAGTTCGGTTTCGATCTCCGGCTCGCCTTCGAGGACGACCCACGAAACGTCGCGATGTTCCACCGCGAGCGCGTTCCGTGCGTCTACATCCACTCGGGCTACTACGAGTGATCCGCCGGCAGGGTGACTGAATCAACTGCCGCCCGACCTCTCATGAGGCCGGGCGCACGCGAAACTTGAGTGCATGAAGAACAACCTCAAGACCGCGGCGATCCTCGCCGGCCTTGGTGGCCTGTGTATGGCAATCGGATCGATCTGGGGTGAACGCGGCCTGGTGATGGGCCTCGTCATCGGTCTGCTGATGACGGCCGGTTCGTACTGGTTCAGCGACAAGCTGGCGATCGCCGCCGCACGAGGACGGGCGGTCGAACCGGGCGAGATGCCGCAGTACGTCGCGATTGTTCAGGATCTCGCGGCGCGCGAGCAGATCCCGATGCCCAAGCTCTACGTGTCGCCCAACCCCCAGCCGAATGCGTTCGCGACGGGTCGAAACCCGGCGCACGCGGCGGTCTGTATCAACACCGGCATCCTCGACTACCTGGATTGGGACGAGCTGCGCGGGGTGCTCGCCCACGAGATCTCCCACGTCAAGAACCGCGACATCCTCACGTCCTCGGTGGCGGCCGGTGTTGCGATGGGCATCATGTTCACGGCCCGCATGGCGATGTGGGGTGCAATGTTCGGCGGCGGCAACAGCCGCGACAACGAGGGGTCCAACCCCCTCGCCGCCATCCTGATGGTGGTGTTGGCGCCGATCGCGGCGACCGTGTTGCAGATGGCGTTGAGCCGGAGCCGCGAGTACGAGGCCGACGCGTCGGCCGCACGGCTGTTGGGCACCGGCGAGCCGCTGGCCCGGGCGCTCGAGAAGTTGGAGCTCGGCGCGAAGCGCGTTCCCGTGGACGTCAACCCCGCCCAGGCGCAGGCATACATCGTGAACCCGCTGCGCGGTCGGTCGCTCCAGAACATGTTCTCGACGCACCCGTCGACGGCCGACCGCATCGCGCGTCTCCGCTCGGGAGAGTGGCGCTGAGCCCAGCGGGTACCGTCACCCGCCATGCGAGTACTTGTCACCGGCGGTGCCGGCTTCATCGGAGCGAACCTCTGTCGCCACCTGTCGGCCAGCCCGGGGATCGACGAGGTCGTCGCGCTCGACGACCTCTCGACCGGATTCCGTTCGAACCTCGCCGGTGTCGACGCTGAGCTGATCGAGGGTTCGTTCCTCGACCGCGACACGCTCGACCGTGCGGCGAGGGGGTGCGGATCGATCGTGCACCTCGGCGCGCGGCCGTCGGTTCCGCGTTCGATCGTCGACCCGGTGGCGAGTCATTCGGCGAACGCGACGGGAACGATCGAAGTCCTCGAGGCGGCGCGTCGCGCCGGTGGGGCACAGGTGATCGTCGCCTCGTCGAGCTCCGTGTACGGCGCCAACCCGACGATCCCGAAGCACGAGGACCTCGCGACACGGCCGCGCAGTCCCTACGCGGCGTCGAAGCTCGCTGCCGAGGGCTACGCACTCGCCTACGGAGCGTCCTACGACCTTCCCACCTTGGCGTTCAGGTTCTTCAACGTGTTCGGGCCACTTCAAGCTGCGGGCCACGCCTACGCGGCGGTGGTGCCGGCCTTCCTCGACGCCGCGCTGTCCGATCGGCCGCTCACGGTCCACGGTGACGGCACGCAGAGCCGTGACTTCACGTTTGTCGACACCGTCTGCGGCGTGCTGACCGATGCCGTGGTGCGGAAGGTCACCCACGACGAGCCGGTCAACCTCGCCTTCGGAACACGTACGTCGCTATTGGAGCTCATCTCGGAGATCGAGTCGCTCCTCGGTGCACCGCTGCGACGCGATCACGTCGAGCGGCGCCCCGGCGACGTCGACCACTCGCAGGCGGCGAACGACCGGCTTCGTGCGTTGTTCCCTGACGTTGTCCCGACGTCGCTACGCGACGGGCTCGAGGCCACCATCGCGTGGTTCCGGAGCAACCCCGAGCAGCGCTGAGCGACGGCGGACTCAGTCCCGGAAGTTGCCGAACTGGAGCGGGATGCCGAAGTCGCGCTCCTTGCAGGCCTGGATGACGGCCTGGAGGTCGTCCCGCTTCTTCGCGGTGACCCGGACGGTCTCGCCCTGGGTCTGGGACTGGACGCCCTTGAGGCCGGTGGCCTTGATGAACTTGTTCAGGTCGCGAGCGCGATCCGAGTTGATCCCGGCGACGAGCGTGGCGACCTGACGAACCGTGCCCCCGGCTGCATCTTCGACCTTCCCGTAGTCGACCGCCTTGAGGGAGATCTGGCGCTTCACGAGCTTCTCCTCGAGTACCTGCCGCAGGGCCGTCAGGCGGTCGGCGGAGATGGATCGCATGGTGATCTCGTTGGTTCCCAACTCGATCGAGGAGTCGGTGCCCTTGAAATCGAACCGGGTGCTGATCTCGCGTGCGGCCTGATCGACGGCGTTTCGGACTTCCTGCTGGTCGACTTCGGAGCTGATGTCGAAGCTCGGCATTGGGTGGCCTCCGTGGCTCATGTGTGGAACGAGAACGTGAGGCGCTATCGTCTCACGTTCCTGGGTCGGTGCCCGAGTGGCCAAAGGGAGCAGGCTGTAAACCTGCCGGCGTACGCCTACGGAGGTTCAAATCCTTCCCGGCCCACCAATGTCCGAAACGGAGCGCGAGACAACCGAGTTCGATCAACTGCCGAAGGCCGCCCGACGGGTGGCGCGGCTGCTGGTCGACCGGGGCTACCCGTGGCCGGTACGGCTCCTGCCGGACTCCGCTCGTTCCGCGGCCGAGGCCGCCGCGGCACTCGGATGTGCCGTCGATGAGATCGCCAAGTCGATCGTCTTTGCGGGTGTGGATGCGGATGGGAACGACACGGCGGTTGTCGTCGTCGTGAGCGGTGCGACTCGGGTCAACGAGGCGCAGGTCGCGGAGATCGTCGGGCCGCTCCGCCGCGCGGACGCTGATTTCGTCAAGTCGACCACCGGCTATTCGATCGGCGGGGTGAGCCCGTTCAGGCTTCCGTCGACGGCCCGGTTGTTGGTCGACCGTTCGCTCAACGGGCTCGCGCAGTGCTTCTGTGCCGCCGGTCACCCGCACGCGGTGGTGCAGACGACCTTCGATCTTCTGCTCGCCGAGTCGGCGGATCCGCCGGTCGAAGTCACCTGAGCGAATCGGTTTGGTCGTCAGAAACCGACGACGACCGACTACCTTGCTCCCCCGATGGGTGGACCGGGCCACACAGCACCAGTGCCGACGCTGCGCCGGCGCGGGGCTTCGGCGTATGCGGCGCTGCTGTTCATGGTCGTCGCGATCGGGGTGGCTGCGGTCGGCTTTGTCGGGTCGGCCGCTCCGGCGGGGGCGCAGGGCGAGGCGGCCGAGGGGATCCGAGGAACGTTCGTGAACCCCGACGACGGCGGCAAGCCGGTCGAGGGTGTCGAGGTGGTCGTCCGCGACGAGGCCGGCAAGAAGGTGGGTACCGCGATCTCCGGGGAGGACGGCAAGTACTCGTTGGATCTCCCCGAGTCGGGCAACTACACCGCCGAGCTGCTCGTGAAGTCACTCCCCTCGGGCGTCCGGCTCACCGACGCATCGAAGACGAAGCTGTCCTTCAGGGTGCTGCCGAACCAGCACAAGCCCCTGATCTTCCCGTTCGGGAAAGACACACGGAAGGTCGTCGGGACGTGGGACAAGCTCCCCGCGACCCTGCTCGATGGCGTTCGGCTCGGGCTCATCATCGCGATGTGCTCGATCGGCCTGTCACTGATCTACGGCACGACCAAGTTCGCGAACTTCGCGCACGGCGAGATGGTGATGTTCGGCGCGCTGGTCACCTGGTTCCTCAACCAGCGGGCCGGGTGGGCCGTCATTCCCGCAGCCCTGGTGGCGACGGTGCTCTCCGGCGGGTTCGGTGCCGTTCAAGAGCTTGGGATGTGGGGCCCGCTGCGCCGCCGTCGCGCGGGAGCGTTCGGCATGATGACCGTCTCGTTCGGTCTGTCGCTGTTCCTCGTCAACCTGTATCAGTACCTCTACGGCGCCCGCTCACAGCCCTATAGCCAGTACGCCATTCAGGAGCCGTTGTTCACCCTCGGCAACTCCAACGTGCCACCTCGGGTGATCGCAACGATCGTGCTGTCGATCGTGGTGTTGGGCGGCGTGGCCCTCTTTCTCCAGAAGGCGCGTTTCGGCAAGGCGATGCGGGCGGTGTCCGACAACGGTCCGTTGGCGGCGGCGTCGGGCATCAACACCGACCGGGTGATCCTGTGGGTGTGGGTGATGGGCAGTGCCCTCGCCGGCCTCGGCGGGGTGTTGAACTCGCTCGACCAGCAGGTGCAGTTCCAACAGGGCTCCAACCTGCTGCTGCTCATGTTCGCCGGCATCACCGTCGGCGGTCTCGGTACGAGCTTCGGTGCGGCGGCTGGATGCTTCCTGCTGGGAATCGCGATTCAGCTCTCGACGCTGTGGGTGACGCCGTCGCTCAAGAACGTGGGTGCCCTGGCGGTGTTGATCGTCGTGTTGATGTTCCGCCCCCAGGGTGTGTTCGGACGTCGAGAGCGGGTGGGCTAGATGGACTGGGGTTTCATCGGAACGCAGTCGATCTCGGCGCTGATCGGACCGATGGCGGTCTTCTACATCCTGGGTGCCCAGGGCCTGAACCTCCACTACGGATACACGGGCCTGTTGAACTTCGGTCAGGCGGGCTTCATGGCGACGGGCGCGTACGGCGTTGCCATCTGCTGTGCGTCGGAGGCTGCGGGAGGGTACGGCCTTCCGTTGTGGGTTGGGTTCCTCGTCGCGGTCGTCGCGACCGTCTTGTTGGCACTGCTGTTGGGTGTGCCGACGTTGCGTCTCCGCGGTGACTACCTCGCGATCGTCACGATCGCCGCGTCGGAGATCCTGCGGATCGTGCTGCGATCCGAGGCCCTCGAAGATTTCTCCGGGGGTAACTCGGGGATGGCGGGCTTCGCCCGGAGCTTCTACGACGCGAACCCGTTCACGAACGGACGGCGCTACGAACTCGGTCCGTTCAGCTACCTCGGCAAAGACCTCTGGGTCATGACCGTCGGGTGGGGTCTCATCGCGATCGCCGCCGTCCTGACGTTCCTGCTCATGCGCAGTCCGTGGGGCCGGGTCCTGCGTTCGATTCGCGAGAACGAGGACGCCGTCCGCTCGCTCGGCAAGAACGTCTTCTCGTACAAGATGCAGTCGCTCGTGTTGGGGGCGGTGATGGGCGCCGCTGGTGGTGTGGTTCTGGCGCTCTATCAGAACCTCGCGAGCCCCGATGATTACGGCACCAAGACGACCTTCATCGCCTACACCGCGCTGATCCTCGGTGGCGCGGCACGGGTCGGCGGGCCGATCGTCGGCGGCATGATCTTCTACGGCTTCTTCGCCTTCATGCAGGTCACCGCCAGTCAGGCGGCGAAGGCCGATGTGCTCCCCCGCTCGATCATGGACAGCGTCCAGGCGGGCATCGTGCCGTTCCTGTTCCTCGGCGTGGTGTTGATGCTGCTCGTTGTGTTCCGCCCCCAGGGGATCTTCGGCGATCGACGGGAGATCGAACTCGATGGCTGAGCCTGCCCCGTCTCCGGCGTCAACGGGCGCAGCGGCACTTCGGGACATTGCGCGCGAGGTCGGGGTGGCCAAACCCGACCCCATCCTCGTCGCCGACGGTGTCGTCCGGCGCTTCGGCGGCGTGACTGCCGTGAACGTGGGCCACGTCGAGTTCCAACGAGGCGCGATCACGGCCCTCATCGGCCCCAACGGCGCCGGCAAGACCACGTTCTTCAACCTCCTGAGCTGCTTCGACCAACCCCAGCAGGGCACGTGGTCGTTCAACGGGCGGGTCCTGAACGGCGTCGCGCCGTACAAGGTCGCTCGCAGCGGCATGGTCCGCACCTTTCAGCTCACCAAGGCGCTGACGAAACTGACGGTGATCGAGAACATGCGCCTCGGCGGCCAGAATCAGCGCGGTGAACGCTTCTGGGGGGCGCTGAGCGGTTCGTGGAGAAGTCAGGAACGAGAGATCACCGAGCGCGCTGACGCGTTGTTGCAGCGTTTCAAGCTCGATCACATGCGCAACGAGTTCGCGGCGTCGCTGTCGGGCGGCCAGCGGAAGCTGCTCGAGATGGCGAGGGCGTTGATGACCGACCCCGAGTTGCTCATGCTCGACGAGCCGATGGCGGGCGTGAACCCTGCGCTGAAACAGTCGTTGCTCGAGCACGTCAAGACGCTGCGCGATGAAGGACGCTCGGTGATCTTCGTCGAGCACGACATGGACATGGTGTACGACATCAGCGACTGGGTGGTGGTGATGGCGGAAGGTCGTGTCATCGCCGAGGGAACGCCGGCGGAGATCGGCGCCAACGTGGCGGTCATCGACGCCTATCTCGGCACCCATCACGGCGCCGAGTTGTCGGGCGACCTGGCGGCGCACACGGCGGACGAATCGAGTTCCGAACGGCGGGCGGAGCCGTGACCGCAGACAAGCCGCTCCTCGTCGCCGACTCCCTCGTCGCCGGTTACGTACCGGAGGTGAACATCCTCAACGGATGCTCCCTCGAGCTGTTCGACCGCGAGATGGTGGGGATCATCGGCCCCAACGGCGCCGGGAAGTCGACCTTCCTCAAGTCGCTGTTCGGATTGATCCCCATTCGGTCCGGGACGGTGTCGCTCCACGGCGAGGACATCACGTCGCTGCGGGCGCACGAGCTCGTGAGCAAAGGGGTCGGCTTCGTTCCCCAGACCGAGAACGTCTTTGGTGCCCTCACGGTGCGCGAGAACATGGAGATGGGCGCGTTCCTGAAGCCGAAGATCATCGCCGAGCGATGGGAGGTCGTGATCGACCTGTTCCCGCGCCTCGGCGAGCGGGCGAACCAGCAGGCCGGCTCGCTCTCCGGTGGCGAACGGCAGATGGTGGCAATGGGGCGGGCGTTGATGATGAACCCGTCGGTGCTGCTGCTCGACGAGCCCTCCGCCGGCTTGTCGCCGGCGTTCCAGGACGAGGTGTTCCTCAACTGCCGGAAGATCAACTCGGTCGGCGTGTCGATTGTGATCGTCGAACAGAACGCGGCGCGCTGTCTCCAAGTGTGCGACCGTGCGTTCGTCCTCGACCAGGGCACCAACGCCTACGAGGGGACTGGGCGCGAGCTGCTGAACGATCCGAAGGTGATCGAGCTGTACCTCGGGACACTCGCCAAGGCCCGTGAGGCCGAAGGCGAGCTCACCGACTGACCCCTTCCGGACATGCGCGCCTGACCCCTTCCGGCCGTGACGCCTCCGAACTTTGGGTTGAGCGTTCCGGATTCGGGACGGAGGACCCAAAGTTCGGAGGGGTGAGGCCTGGCGACCTGAACTTTGGGTCGAGGGTCCCGTTTTCGGTACGGAGGACCCAAAGTTCGGGAGGTGTTCGGGAGTTCGGGAGGTGTTCGGGAGTTCGGGAGGTGTTCGGGAGGGGGAGTTCGGGAGGGGGAGTTCGGGAGGGGGCGTTCGGGCCCAAAATTGCAGAAGGGCCGGGCCCGAAGGCCCGACCCTGTTCTGCGATGTTCGGAACGTCGAGGACGTTCGGAGGTTTCGGCTACTTGCCGGCCTCGAAGTTCTCGGCCAGGGCGTTGCCCATGTTCCCGTCGACTCCGTAGAAGGTGCTCGGCTTGAGACCCTGCTCGATCGCCTTGGCGATGATCTTCGAGGACTCGTCGAAGCCGATGATCGCGATGGCGTCGGGATCGGCGTCCTTCGCGGCCTGAACCTCGGCGCTGTAGTCGGCTGCCTTGGGGTCGTAGATCTTCGTTCCCAAGACGGTGGCGCCGCCGCCCTCGAGACCGTCCTTGAGCGATGCCGCAAGGCCGGTTCCGTAGTCGTCGTTCATCGCGAGGATGTACACCTTGGACTTGCCGTCACCGATGATCACATCCGCGAGCACCGGACCTTGGAGCAGGTCGGAGGGGGCGTCACGGAAGTAGAGGCCCTTGCTCGGGTAGTCGGTGAACTTCGGCGAGGTGTTCGCCGGGGAGAACATCACCACGCCGGCGGTGGTGATCGTGTCGATGACCGACAGGCTCACCGAGGACGACGCGGCGCCGATAATGGCGTCGACGTTCTGTCCGAGCAGGGTGGCGACGGTGGTCGGCGCAACCTTGTTGTCGGTGTCGCCCGAGTCGCCTTCGACGTACTCAACCGGCTTGCCGAGGACGCCACCCGCATCGTTGATGTCCTTGATGGCGAGCTGTACGCCGGCGAACTCCGGCGGGCCAAGGAAGGCGAGGGAGCCGGTCTTGGGCAGCAGCGTGCCGATCTTCAGGACGCCGTCGCCGGCACGGGAGCCTTCAACCGAGCGGTCGGGGAGGGCGGCCTTGTCTTTGGGGGCGTCGGCGGTGACGTACTCGGTCTTCGAGTCGTCGAGGCACTCCTTCAGCTTCACGCCGGAATCGGTTGAGACCTTGTCGCATCCGTTGGTGCCGAACTCCAGGACCCCGTAGGAAGCCTTGAGCGGATCCCCGTTGCCGTCGAGGTCGGTGGGACCGGACTGACCTTCGTAGTCAATGTCCTTGCCGTCCTTCAGGAGGGCGTCGCACGACTTGAAGTCGTTGCACTTCTCGCCGTCCTTGGTGACGCCGTAGATCTTCTTGGCGTAGTCGATGCCGTCGGTCTTCGCCTCCTGGGCGGCCAACGCGATGATGATCGCTGCGTCGTAGGCCTCCGCTGCGTAGTTGAAGTCCGAGAGGTTCGGGTCGATGGTCTTGAGGCGATCTTTGAAATCGTCGCCCAGCTTGACCAGAGGCGTGGTGCCCCGCATGCCGGTGAGACCTGCTTTTCCGCCGGTGTCGGTGCCAGCAGCCGTTGTCGTTGTCGCGCCCGAACTGCTGCTCTTGGTGTCGTCGCCACACGCCGCGGCGACGGTTCCGAGCGTGAGGAGAATCGCCAATGGCGCCGCCCATCGTTTCCGATGCATACACATGCCTTTCCGTTGGTCCGTTGCCGTCGGTGCCGGCGGGATCGCCGAGCCGACCGTCGAGACGCTAGGCGCGAACGGAGCGAAAAGCGGGGAGATGTTCATTTTGCGTCTGTAGCAGCGCCGGGCGCGCCGTGGAGCTCAACGGTGACGATCGCTGCGTCGTGGCTCCCAACTGGTTCCGACGAGGCGCTCCATGACCACGACGTCGAGCCAGCGGCCGAACTTTCGGCCCACTTCTCGCTCGCGCCCCACGACGTGGAACCCGAGCGAGGAGTGCAACCCGATCGAGGTTGGATTGCCGTCAACCACCCTGGCGATCATGGCGTGAAACCCGTGAGCGTCGGCGAGACGGACGAGCTCGCTGAGCACCGCCCGACCGACCCCTTCGCCTTGGTGGTCGCGGTGCACATAGACGGAGTCCTCGACCGTCGTCGAATAGGCGGGACGCTGCTTGTAGGGAGACAGTGAGCCGAAACCGACGACGTCGCCTCGGCCGTCGACCGCAACGATGACCGCATGGGCGCCGGAGCGATCCAGGATCCAGTGGCGCTGCTCCTCGACCGTCCGCGCGACGAGATCGAAGGTCACCGTGGAGGTTTCGACCTCGACGTTGTAGATCGACCTGATCGCCTCGGCGTCGTCGACGGTCGCGGCTCGCAGTCGCATCGCCTCCGACGCTACCGCTCGCTCGGGGCGTCGCGGATCGCCTCCGACGGCTTGCGGCCGCTCAGAGTGGCAGGTGGACGACCTCGTCGGCGGCCGCGGTGACCCGGGGCTCGACGAGGCCGATCGCCCCGGTCATGGCTTCGAGACGGGCCCACTGGCAGATGGCCTCGCTCTCGGTGAACAGGACGATCTGCTGATGCTGCGACGAGCGAACGAGCAGCTCGACCAGCGACGGCCTCAACGACTCCTCAACCGCCGCGAACGGCTCGTCGAGGAGTGCCGGGAAGCTCTCTCCGCCCGGCCCCAGCGTCCGCAACTGGTTGAGCCGGTTGACCACGGCGTGCGCGAGGGCCGCCGCTCGGTCTCCCTCGGCGGTCTCGGCGCCGGTTGACACCATGCCGAGGCTCACGACGTCCTGGCGGAGTCGAACCGCCGCGGCGATGTCGCTGCGGTGAGCGAGCGTCCAGCTCAGCTCCACGTCACCTGCGATGACCTGCCACCGCTTGAGTGCTTCGCGATGTTCCTCCGAGGCCTGCATGAGGCGCTTCCGTGCCTGATCGCTGGAGAGGAGTCCGTTCACTCGCTGGAGGTGGAACCCGAGATACGACTGGGCTCCCGCGGCGGCGAGCGCCTCCTCCTCGGCGGCGTGGGCCCGTTCGTTCTTTCGCCACATGACGATGGAAACCAGCGTCGACGCGGCGGCGATCAGCATCAGCGGGCCGGCGGCGATCAGCCCGAGGGTCAACACGGCGGGCACGACGCCGATTGCCGCGAGGGCGGAGATGATGAAGGTGTACTTGCGGAACTTCTCGAGCTGCGCCTGGGATGCTTCGAACGCTGCGTGGCGCTCCTCGATCCGCTCGATCACCTCCGCGTCCTCGGCAGTCGAACCGACCGCCGCGGCCTCTTCGTCGAGGCGACGCTGTGCCAGCCGAAGTGCCTCGGCCGCAACCCACAGCTCGTTCTGATTGACCTGGGCCAACTGTTGGACGAGCCGGTCGCGTTCGTGGGTGGTGACCAGATCGACCTGGCCGAACCGCATCACCTCGCGTGCGGAGCGGGTGTCGAGATTCGCGCGGCCCAACAGATCGATCCGACCGTCGGGATCGGAGAACTCGGCGGTCACGTCGGCGGCGCCGTCGACGTCGATGACTCGGTGGGCGGCCTGCCGGGGACGGAAGATCGCGAACCGTCCACCACTGTCGGAGACGAGTTCGACGTGGACGCCGTCGCGTCCCGCGCCGAGGGATCCGATGAGTTCGGTGATCAGCCCCTCGCGCTCGATCCGACCAACCCCGCCGATCACGGTCAGGCGAGGATGGAGGTCGAGCGTGAAAGTGTTGCTTCCCGCCTCGATGACCAGCCGTTCGAAGTGCATCGCGGTCCTTGTCGGCACAATCGGGGTCCGAACTTGAGCGCGTCCCGAGATGTTCGGCGTCCACCTGTGGACCGACCCGACCGGAGTGCTACAGTGCCCGCCGGTCGTCGAGGCTCTGGCCTCGTACGCCCACGCCCCCTTAGCTCAGTCGGCAGAGCGTTTCCATGGTAAGGAAAAGGTCGTCAGTTCGATTCTGACAGGGGGCTCGCCCGACATCCGGGTCAACCGGAGGTCTCGGCGTGGCGGCGTAGCTCAGTCGGTGAGAGCACTCGGCTCATAATCGAGGGGTCGTCGGTTCGAGTCCGACCGCCGCTACCAATTCGAACAGCAACACCGGTGCCCGGAGGCACCACACACGGAGGAAAGTCCCATGGCGAAGGCCAAGTTTGAGCGTACGAAGCCGCATGTGAATGTGGGGACGATGGGTCATATTGATCATGGGAAGACGACGTTGACGGCGGCGATTTCGAAGACGTTGGCGGATCGGGTTCCTGGGAATTCGTTTACGTCGTTTGAGAATATTGATAAGGCGCCTGAGGAGCGTGAGCGGGGGATCACGATCAATGTGTC
>JAKOVA010000177.1 GCA_029782335.1 Actinomycetes bacterium
AGCAGCTCCTTCACGATCTTCGGGTACGTGTATGCGGAGGTCGTGAACGAGACCGTCAGCGCGAACTTCTGCCCGCGCGGAGTCACCAGTGGAACTCCGACCGCGCCGTAGCCCAGGCTGAGCTGGTCTTCGACGACCTCGTAGCCGCGCTCGGCCGCATCGACGATCGCCTTGACGAGGCGCGGGCGGTTGACCAGCGTCCTCGGGGTGAGCTTTTCGAGAGGCATCGTCGCGACGAAGGCACGTACGTCTGGATGGGTGGCTCCGATCAGCACTCGGCCCATGGCAGTGCAGTGCGCGGGCAGTCGCATCCCCACGTGCAGGTTCATCGTGACGAGCCTGCTTTTCTCGGCGTGCGCGACGTTGCGGCCGACGATCACCACCTCGTGTCCGTCGAGTACCGCGAGATTCACGGCACCGCCAGTTCGATCGGCGAGCGCCTGCATCTCCGGGCCGGCGACGACCGGAAGCGACATGCTGGTCAGTGCCGCATAGCCGAGCTCCAGCACCAGCGGTCGCAGTTGATATCGCTTGAGCGACTCGTCGAAATCCAGATAGCCCTCGTCCTGAAGCGTCTGCAAGAAGCGAAGGCAGGTGGCCTTCGTCAGGTCAACACGCTTGGCGAGTTCGGTCAGGGTCGGCTGGGGGAGGTCGTTGAACGCCCGGAGGATCCTCAGGCCTCTGGAAAGGGATCTGTTGGTCTTCAGCAAGATGGATGTCCTCTAGCGTCTCCTGTGGCAGCGCACTCCGGGTAACGCATTTCCGGCGCGGCGACGCCGCATCGCGGCAAGGATATGCGCTTGCGCGGATCTTTCAAGGCGCTTATGATGATCTCAAAATGAACCGTCGGTTCATCTAGTGAACCATCCTCCGACAGGTTGCTCCAGCAATGCAAACCCCTGCAACGCCGGATCCGAACGCCGGCCCGCTCTACATCGGTCTGTCCCGGTTCGCGCGCCTGTGGAGCGTGCAGAGAGGTCGACTTGTGTCTGCGCGGCTGGAGGGGGCGCTGGGCCGGGCGATTCGCTGCGAGTCGACGACGGGTGAGATCGTCGAATTCTGTCTGCGCCGGGAGCAACTCGATTTCGAATCCGAAGGCTCCCCGCGAACACCGCACGCGACGATCCGGATGAATCCGAAGGACTGGTCGCGAGTCTTCACCGGAGAGCTTCACGTGATGGCGATCATTCTCGCGGGGCGAGCCCCGTTTCCGAAGGACCAGAGACGCCTGCTGATGCAGTTCTCGATGCTGCTTCAGACGACCATGCTGTCCGGGACGGCTGGCAATGAGTAGCGCGGCGCCGCGACCGACGGTGTCGGGCGATGCCACGGCGCAGCCGAGTCCGGCCGTCACCGAGGCTTACGCGCGCTTTGCGCTCGAACTGACGTTCGAGGACATTCCCGCGGATGTCGTCGAGATCGCGCGCGAGCAGATTCTGGCGACGATCGGATCCTGCTATGCAGGCAGCAAGATGCCGAGCGCTGCGCGGATTGCCGCGGGCCTGAGAATCCTCGGGGCCGGCGAGACGGCGACCCTGCTGGGTGCACCGGGTCGCATGCCAGCCCCGTCGGCCGCACTGTACAACTCGGCGGTGGCGCAGATCATCGAGTGGGACGACTGGGTCATCATCAGTCACACGGGCGCTGCGGTCGTCCCGACAGTGCTCGCGGTGGGCGAGATGGTGGGAGCGCCGGGGCGCGATATCGTCACGGCGGTCGTGATCGGCAACGAGATCAATGGTCGCACGTCGCGGGCGATCCAGAAGGGCGCCTACGTCGGAAATTCGATGCCGAATCACCAGATCGAGACGCCGCTGCTGGCGAGCCGTCTTCTCGGACTGAACGTGACCCAGGCACGACGCGCCGTGAGCCACTCGGGCTTCCTTGCGATGGAGAGTTGTCCGATCGGCTGGATGAGCGACAGCAAGGTGTTCTGCAACGGCCTGCCGGCAATGTGGGGGATCGTCGCGGCTTCCCTGGCGAAGGAGGGGCTCGTCGGCAATCTCGACATGATCGAACATCCCGCCGGCCTGCTGAGCACGGTGTCGGAGGTCGTCGATCAGGCGGAGCTCCTGAAGGACCTGGGGCGGGAGTGGTATACGCGGACGTTGAACACCAAGCGCCATCCGTCGTGCGCCTACAACCTCGCTGCGATCGAATGCGCGATCGCCGTCAAGGCGCGCATTCCGGACTTCGATCCGCTTCGCGTGAGCAAGCTGGAGATCGAGGGACCGGGGGTTATGCTCTACGTCGCTTCGCGCTTCCAGGCGCTCGAACCCGACGTCTACGAGCAGGTCCGACAGGAGGCGATCACCCATGTCGCGCTCTGCTTCGATGCCGGCTACGGAATCATGGCCTCGCTGGTCGACGGCGAGCTCGGATTCCGCCAGTACCTGAATGACCGGATCTTCTCCGACGAGGTGAGGCATCTGCGCTCGCGCATCGAGTTCCGCGCCGATCCGGTGATGCACGCCGCCTACTACGCAGACTATCAGTACGGTGCGCGCGTGCGCGTGACCATGGACGACGGGCGCGTGTACGTGGAGGAGCGCAGGCAGCTTCTCGGTGCGAGGGACAGGCCGTTCGACCATGCCATCAAGTTCCGGGAGGGAGCCTCGGGACTGCTCGATCCGAAGACGATCGAAGAGGCGATCGGGGCACTGCGCAGTCTGGAGCGTTGCGAGGACGTCCGCCACGTGACTCGCATTCTGGAAACTTGATCAGGGAGAGGGGAATGAAGGAGTACGCGGATTTCGATGGCCTTGCCTTTGCGGTGACCTGGCCGCCTAACGTCACGTTCGGGGCGGGGGCCGTGGCGAGCCTCGGTGACCGTGCGCGCGCCATGGGGGGAAGGAAGGCATTGCTCGTCACCGATCCCGGCCTCGTGGCGATCGGCCTCGCCGACAAGGTTGCAGGTTTCCTGCGGGCTTCGGGCATCGAGGCCGACGTCTTCGGAGAGGTCAAGCCGAATCCGACCATGGCCGAGGTCACCGAAGGTGTCGCGCGCGTGAGCAGCGGTGGGCACGACTTCATCGTTGCGCTGGGTGGTGGAAGTTCGATCGATGCGGCAAAGGTCATCTCGATGCAGTTGCTGTCAGGGCGCACCATCCAGGAGATCGAGGCCAAGGGTGTCGACGATGCGCCCGGTATGCCGCTGGGCTTCATTGCGGTTCCGACCACTGCCGGTACCGGTAGTGAGGCCACGACCGGCGCCCTGGTGAAGGACGCGAGCGGAAAGAAGTACCTGGTACGCAGCGTTCGTTGCAGGCCGGCGCAGTCGATCCTCGATCCGGAGCTCACCCGCAGCGTCCCCGCCCGGATGACGGCATCGACCGGAATGGATGCGTTCATCCACGCGGTGGGCGCCTACACCAATACGCAGGTGAACCCGATCGGCGACGTCTGCGCCCAGGAGGCGATCCGGCTCGTGAGCGGCAACCTCCTGCAAGCCATCGGGGACGGCAACGACCTGTCGGCACGTAGCGCGATGATGCTGGCGAGCCATCTTGCCGGGATTGCAATCTCGCAAAAGGGGAACGACGCAATCCACGGACTGAGCACCGCAGTCGAGTCGATGGTCGACTGCACGCACGGCGAGAGTCTGAGCGCATTGATGCCGCACATCCTTCGCTTCAACCACGAGGCTGCGGCGCCGCGCTATGCGCAGATTGCCCGGCTGATGGGGCGCGACGTTGCCGGAAGAACCGTCATGCAGGCTGCAGCGGTCGGGATCGAGGCAATGATCGAGCTTCGGGATGCGGCGGGCACGTGCCGCGCACTGCGCGAGATTGGCGTGAAGCCGGAGATGGCGGAGCGCCTGACGGAACTGGCCGCCAAGGGACGTTCCACGCTGATCAACTGCCGAAAGCCCGATCGGGAGGAAATCGCCGCGCTCTACCAGGCGGCGATCTGACGATGCTTTCGTGGAGCAACGAGCGATGAAGCGAGAGGATGTCCTTCGTTCCGCCCCCTATCCGATGCTCATCGGCGGCAAGGAGGTGGCGAGTCTTTCCGGCAAGACGTTCGCGTCTTACGATCCTTCGAACGGCAGGAAGCTGGCCGACGTGTACGAAGCGGGGCCCGAGGACGTCGAGCGGGCGGTCGCCGCCGCGCATGAAGCCTTTCAGGGACCCTGGCGCAGCGTGCTTCCGAAGGACCGGTCGCGGATGCTGATGAAGCTGGCCAGGCTGCTGGAGTCGAAGATCGAGGCGATGTCGTGGCTGGAATGCTACGACGCCGGAAAACCCATCGCGGCTTCGAGGGCCTGGCTCAACGGGGCCCCGGGCACCCTCGAGTACTACGCCGGCATTCTGCTGGGGTTGGCGGGCGAGACGCTCGACGTTTCGGATCGTACGCTCTTCGACTACACGGTGCGCGAACCCCTCGGTGTCTGCGGCCTGATCGTTCCGTGGAACTTTCCGCTCAGCATCGCGCTGCTGAAGATGGCGCCGGCGCTGGCGGCGGGCAATTGCGTCGTCGTCAAGCCATCCGAAGTCACGCCGCTTTCGACGGTCGAACTCGGTACGCTGGTCGCGGAGGCCGGATTCCCGCCAGGCGTCGTGAACATCGTCAACGGCCCCGGAGATCCGGTCGGCATGGCGCTGGTCCGCGATCCGAGGGTCGCCAAGATCTCCTTTACCGGCGGCACCGTGACCGGCAAGAAGATCTTCCGCGAGGCCGCGTCGACGGTGAAGCGGCTGACGCTGGAGCTCGGGGGCAAGTCGGCGTCGCTGGTTTTCGCCGATGCCGACCTGGGAAAGGCGGTGGGAGTTGCCTACAACGACATGGTTCGCAACTCGGGGCAGGTCTGCGGCGCCTGCACTCGCTTGCTGCTGCACGAGTCGATTGCCGACGCCTTCATCGAGGCATTGGCTGCCAAGCTGCGGCCGTTGCGAATCGGTCTTCCGGACGATCCGGCGACGGAGATGGGGCCGCTCGTCAGTCCCGTCCAGCTCGCCCGGGTGACCGACTATCTCGAGATCGGTCGCAACGAGGGGGCGCACATCGAGTCGTACTCCGATCCGCGTTCCCGCCCTGAGCTGGCAAGCGGGTGCTACATCGCGCCGACCTTGATCCAGGGGGCTACGAATGCGATGAGGGTGGCGAGGGAGGAGATCTTCGGGCCGGTGCTCACGGTGATCCGGTTCGGCTCGGAGGAAGAGGCCGTCCGGATCGCGAACGACTCGACCTATGGCCTGGCCGCGTGCGTCTTCACCAGCGACGCGTCCAGGGCGATGCGCCTGACCCGTTCGCTCAGCGCGGGAACAGTCTGCGTGAACACGGGAGTTCGTTCGTCGGTCGATGCGCCGTTCGGCGGGTTCCGCGAAAGCGGTCTCGGCAAGGAGCGAGGCAAGGAGGCCCTGCTGGACGACACGCAGATCAAGAACGTTCGCTACGGATTGGCTTGAGTTCGTCGATACCGCTTCATACCGTCGAAGGAGGAGCACATGAAAGCGTTGCACAGGTACTTTGGGATCCTGCTGACTACCGCTGTCGCGCTGGCCGCCGGGGTGGGGCCGGTGCAGGCTCAGAACTATCCCGACAAGACCATCCACTTCGTCGTGCCGTGGCCGCCGGGGGGCGCAGCAGACATGATGGCGCGCCTGATCGGCGAAGGCATCGCCAAGGAGCTCGG
>JAKOVA010000104.1 GCA_029782335.1 Actinomycetes bacterium
TTCGGTGTCGTTGCCGGATGGTACGGAGATGTGTATGCCGGGTGATAACACGGCGATGACGGTTGAGTTGATTGCTCCGATCGCGATGGATGAGGGGTTGCGGTTCGCGATTCGTGAGGGTGGTCGTACGGTTGGTGCTGGGCGGGTGACGAAGATCATCAAGTAGTTGGTGGGTGTGTCACCCACCTACCCTGTCCCGGCCGGCTGACCAGCGCTTCGCGACGGTCTGTAGAGAGAGTGTGAGATGGCCAAGAACGAAAAGCGCGTGCACGTGACCTTGGAGTGCACCGAGTGCAAGCGGCGCAACTACATCACGACGAAGTCGAAGGTCAACGACCGCGAGCGCATCGAGATGAAGAAGTACTGCAAGTGGGATCGCACCCACACCCTCCACAAGGAGACGCGCTGACGCGCGGAGGTCGCTGAGGTTCTGCTTCGGGATGCCGAGGCAGAACCCAACCACCTCACTACGATGCGCGGCAGGTAACCCATGTCCGACCTGCCGAGTCCAACCTCCGCTCCAGCGCTCGAGGAGCTCGCCGCCGCCGCACGCGACGGCGACCGGGCTTCCTTCGACGAGCTGGTGCGGCGCACCCACGCCGGGACCTACACCCTGGCGCTGCGCCTCACTGCGAACGAGGAGGACGCACGGGACGTGACCCAAGAGGCCTATCTCCGGGCCTATCGGGGCCTGAAGAACTTTCGCGGTGACGCGCAGTTCACGACGTGGCTGTATCGCATCACCGCCAACTGCGCCTCGACGTTTCTGACGACTCGTGCGCGCCATCGTCACGACGAGTTGGTCGAGGGGCACGACGTCGCAGACCGTCGCATCGACGCGGACGTCGAACAACGGGTCGGTGCCGCGGAGCTCCGTGACCGGGTCCAGGACGCGGTCGCGACCCTGCCGCCACGGCTCCGTGCCGTCGTCGTGTTGCGCGACGTGTATGACCTTCCCCACGAGGCGATCGCCGCCGAGTTGGGCATCAGCGTGTCCGCAGCGAAGGTTCGGCTGCATCGCGCCCGGCTGAAGCTGCGCAGCGAACTGTTCCCCGAGACCGTGGGGGTGGGTGTTCATGAGGTGTAGCGACGTCGCCGCTCCACTCGACGAGGTCGCCGGCGGTCACGTCACGCTCGAAGGTCGTGACCGCGTCCACGTCGAGCACTGCCTCCGCTGCCAGGCAGAACTCGTGCAGTACCGCAGGATTCTGCGGACCATGCGGGCGATGCGGACCGAGGTGCTGGAGCCGGCCCCGGGCATGGTGAGCGACATCCTCGCCCACATCGAAGAGGCGGGCGAGCGCGCAGCGATCCGCTCAATCCTGCGGAACCATCGGATGGCGTATCTCGGCGGACTCGCTGCCGCGACGGCGGCGGGCGCCGCCGGTGCGATCATCGTCACCGCACGCACTCGGCGTGGTCGGGTTCGCCTCGCGTCGTGATGGCCTTCTAGGCTGATGCGCTCCCTGACCGGTGGCCGCTAGGCTGAATCGGTCATCCAGCCGAGGGCAGTGGCTCAATTGGTAGAGCACCGGTCTCCAAAACCGGCGGTTGGGGGTTCGAGTCCCTCCTGCCCTGCCAGCCCGAGTGGGTGCCACCACACCCAGTCCCGATCTCTGATTTCGCCCGAGGTGCCTGCATGGCGATGAACCGTGAACAGAAGCGCGCGATGCAAAAGCGCGGGCTTGCAGGCGCGGACGGGTCGCCGGTCGCCACCCGTGAGCGACGGACTCCGACGACTCGACCGACCAACGAGCCGCGTACCCCGATCCGTCAGGTCTTCCGCGAGATCGTCGCCGAGATGCGCAAGACGTCGTGGCCGACCCGCGACGAGACGATGCGGCTCGCCGTCATCGTGTTCGTGACGGTCGTGGTGCTCACCCTGCTCATCTTCGGCATGGACCTCGGCTTCGGGTGGCTCTTCGACCACCTGTACAACACGACTCCGAAATCGACCACCTCGGCATCCGCCGTTTCTTTGATCAGAGCGATCTCATGAGCCTCACCGACCCCGCCAGCGCCGCCGACGACGCCGTCGTCGACACCGATCCGACCACCGACGAGGTCGCCGCCGAAGCGAGCGGCCCCGACGCCCCCGTCGATTCCGACGAGGCCACCCTCGGCGAGACGCCCTCCCCCGAGGAGGCGACCACGGTCGAGGATGCGACCGCTACCGAGGACACGACCGATACCGAGGCGCTCGACGAAGACGAGTTCCTCGAGCAGGCAGCCGCTCGACCCGAGTCGCCCTACGACCGCCCCGGCCGCTGGTTCGTCCTGCACACCCAGTCGGGATACGAGAAGAAGGTTCGTCAGAATCTCGAAGCCCGGACGCGCTCCATGAACATGGAGGAGCGGATCTACGAGATCGTCATCCCCGAGGAAGACGTCCCGGAGATCAAGAACGGCAAGAAGGTCGTCGTCAAGAAGAAGATGTTCCCCGGCTACCTGCTGGTGCGCTGCCGCCTCGACGACGACTCGTGGTACGTGATCCGCAACACGCCGGGCGTGACCGGTTTCGTCGGCGCAGGAAACAAGCCCTCGCCGCTGCCGCGTCGTGACGTCGAGATGTTCCTCTCGACCAAGACCGACGAGGAAGCCGAGACGACCAAGCGCTCCAAGCCCCGCCTCGAGTACGAGATCGACGAGACCGTCCGGGTCAAAGAGGGCCCATTCGCCGACTTCTCCGGCCAGATCGTCGACATCGACGCCGAGCGGCTCAAGCTCAAGGTCCTCGTCAACATCTTCGGTCGCGAGACGCCCGTCGAACTCGAGTTCAGCCAGGTCGCCAAGCTCTGAGGAGCCACGATCTTGCTCGTGGTTCCGTGCCGCGACCAGACTTGTCCGCCGCTCCTGCGCTCACCGAGCGTTCGGAGCACCGTTCGTCACTCAGGATCAGGAACCAAACATGGCCAAGAAGAAGGTCGCCGCGATCGTCAAGATCCAGATCCCTGCCGGCGCCGCGTCCCCGGCACCGCCGGTGGGTACCGCGCTCGGCCCGCACGGTGTGGCGATCATGGACTTCTGCAAGGAGTACAACGCTCGGACTGAGGCTCAGCGCGGGACGATCATCCCGGTCGAGATCTCGATCTACGAGGATCGGACGTTCTCCTTCGTCACCAAGACTCCGCCCGCCCCGGTGCTCATCCGGCAGGCGGCAGGACTCGACAAGGGCAGCCAGACGCCGGGCAAGGGTGCCGTTGGATCGATCACCGATCAGCAGCTCACCGAGATCGCGCAGACGAAGCTTCCCGATCTCAACACCGACGACATCGAGGCGGCCAAGCAGCAGATCGCCGGCACCGCCCGTTCGATGGGCATCCGCGTCACGCACTGAGATTCCACCAACATTCGATTCGACCACCGGCTCGCCGGGGAGTACCTCGCCCCGCGGCCACGACACATGAGGGAGCCATCATGGCGAAGGGCAAGAAGTATCTCGACCAGGCGCGGCGATTTGATCGCGAGCACCTCCACGCTCCGGCCGACGCGGTCGAGTTGGTGAAGTCGCTGTCGAACCGCAACTTCGACGAGACCGTCGAGGTGGCGATTCGCCTCGGGGTCGATCCCCGGAAGGCCGACCAGATGGTCCGAGGCACGGTCGCGCTGCCGGCAGGTACGGGCAAGGACGTCCGGGTCGCGGTGTTCGCCGCAGGTGATGCGGCCCGTGAGGCCGAAGCCGCCGGCGCCGACGTGGTGGGATCCGACGACTTGGCGGCGCGTGTCGAGGGCGGGTTCCTCGACTTCGATGTGACCATCGCAACCCCGGACATGATGCCGTTGCTCGGCAAGCTCGGTCGGGTGCTGGGCCCGCGTGGCCTGATGCCGAACCCCAAGACCGGCACCGTGACCACCGACGTCGGCAAAGCCGTCGCCGACTTCAAGGGTGGCAAGGTCGAATACCGCACCGACCGTCACGGCAACGTCCACGTCCCGCTGGGCAAGGTCAGCTTCGAGGTCAGCGCCCTCAACGAGAATCTGGTCGCCGTGGTCGAAGAACTGATCCGGGCGAAGCCCACCGCTGCGAAGGGCAAGTACCTCCGTAAGATCACCGTGTCCTCCACGATGGGCCCGGGGATCAAGGTCGATCCTTCGCATCTGTCCTGACGCCGCTTTGTGGAGGCGAGGGTTCGCCTCCTACACTCGGTGCCCACAACTGAACCGCTCGCCGCAGACCTCCGGTGCGCATCATCCTCGCTGTTGCGAGGGGCGCTGAAAGGGATCCGTCCCGCCTGACGAGGTGAACATTCCTGGCCTCAGGGGCGTTCGCTCGGCGCGCGAACGCCCTTCGTGCTGTCTGGCGGAGGGAGCAACCCGACGAGTGGCTCCGGCCACGACAGAACGAGAGGAGGTGCAACATGGAGAATCCCCGAGCCGACAAGGTCGCAGTCGTCGACGAGGTGCGGCAGCGATTCGAGGAGGCCGACGCCGTTGTCGTCACCGAGTACCGCGGGCTCACCGTTGGTGAGCTTTCTGCGCTCCGCGGCGCCATGCGCGGGGCCGGCGGCGAGTACCGGGTTTACAAGAACACCCTGGTGCGATTCGCCACGCGGTCGCTGGAGCTCGACCTCGACGATCAGCTGACCGGTCCGACGGCGTTGGCGTTCGTGTCGACCAAGGCCGACGGAACCTCCGGTGACATCGCGGCGGTCGCCAAGGCGCTCACCGATTTCGCGAAGGGCAACCCGCTGCTCGTGATCAAGGGCGGCGTGCTGGGCTCCGACGTGCTCGATGCAGCCGGTGCGAAGGCCCTGGCGTCCATGCCGACCGCCGCCGAGATCTATGCCCGCATCGCCGGTGGCCTCAACAGCGGAGCCCGTGGGCTCGCCGGGGCGATCAGCGGCGTGCACCGCAGCATCGCCTACGTGTTGCAGGCAGCGATCGACGCCGGAGCGTTCTCCGGTGACACATCCGCCCCGTCCGAGGCTGCCGAGGAGCAGCCGGCGACGGAGCTAACTCCCGAGGAGCCCGTCACTGACGCGGCTGCCGAGGACGCGGTGACCGACGAGGCCGATGCCTCCGCCGCGGACACCCCTGAGGCCGCCGCCGAGGCGCCGGTCGACGCACAACCCGAATCCGACGCTGAAGCAACTGAGGAGAGCTGAAAATGGCGAACGTGGATGAACTGCTGGAGTCCATCAGCAACCTGACCCTGGTCGAGGCCTACGAACTGGTCAAGGCCATCGAAGAGAAGTTCGAGGTGAGCGCCGCGGCGCCGGTCGGCGTTGCCGTTGCGGCTGCGCCCGCCGGTGACGGTGGCGGTGCCGAGGCTGAGGAGAAGACGAACTTCGACGTCATCCTCACCGATGCCGGCGACAAGAAGATCCAGGTCATCAAAGAGGTCCGCGGTCTGACCAGCCTCGGGCTGAAGGAAGCGAAGGACCTCGTCGAGAGTGCTCCCAAGCCCGTGCTCGAGGGTGTCTCCAAGGACGACGCGGAGAAGGCCAAGGAAGCGATCGAGGCCGCCGGCGGCAAGGTCGAGATCAAGTAGTCACGCCTCGAAGGCCCCGTCGACCTCGGTCGGCGGGGCCTTCGGCGCGTCCGGACCCGAGTGTTTCGAGTGGCCCGGAAAGCTTGACCTTGCCGGAACTCACCCGTACCCTGCCCCCATCCGTCGGTGACGCGTGCGCCATCGGGGGGTCCCATGACGAGTGCCGTTGTCGAGCGGGTCTGCTTCGCGCTGCTCCGACGTTGACACTCGTGTGCATGGAGACGTAGCCTGCCCGGTTGCCGTGCTGCTCTGTCCCACCCCCGCACTTCCGGTGCTGCATTCGGCGCGCCCATGTGCGGGTGGCGGCGATTCGTGCTCAACCCTGCCCCGCTCTACCGACGTCAAGAGGTGAAGGTGTCCCCTCGCTCCGCTATCCGGGAACGCTATTCGTTCGGGAACCTCGAAGAGGTTCTCGATCTCCCCGATCTCATCGCGATTCAGCGGGAGTCGTTCCAGTGGTTCTTGTATCAAGGCCTCGCTGACGCGTTCCGCGATATCAGCCCGATCAAGGACTTCACCGAGACGCTCAGCCTCGAGCTGGAGTTCGATCCCGAAGACGAAGATCTGCGTCCTCCGCCGAAGTTCACCGTCGACGAGTGCAAAGAGAAGGACATGACCTTCTCCGCCCCGATCTTCGTACGGGCTCGGTTTGTGAACCAGTCGACCGGCGAGATCAAGGAGCAGACGGTCTTCATGGGGGACTTCCCGATGATGACCGAGAAGGGCACCTTCGTCATCAACGGCACCGAGCGCGTCGTCGTCTCCCAGCTCGTCCGTTCCCCCGGCGTGATCTTCCAGCCGGGTGAACGTTTCCGTCTCCGGAACCTTTCCAAGCATCAGCTCGTGACGGGCACGATCCACCCCTATCGCGGCGAGTGGATCGAGTTCGACGTCGAGCAGAAGCCGGGCAAGGACGTCACCGCCGGCACCCGCGTCGCCCGGAAGCGTCGTCTGTCGCTGTTCCTGCTGCTCCGGGCGCTCGGCTACGACGAGGAGAACGAGCCCGGATTCCTTGATCGTTTCGTGAACCACTTCCACTTCCTCGAGGGCCAGTGGGAAAAGGACCGCGACGTCGCTCCGACCCAGACCGAGTCACTCGTCGAGATCTACAAGCGTGCTCGGCCGGGTGAACCGCCGACGGTCGACTCCGCGACCGCCTACTTCCGCAACGCGTTCTTCGAGCCGCGCCGCTACGACCTCAGCCGGGTCGGTCGGTACAAGCTCAATCGGAAGATCGGCCCGGAGGTGCAGCGCATCGGGTCGATGTTCAACATCAACGACATGGACCCGCCGGCGTCCGACCAGTCGGTGCTCAGCCGTTGCGAGGTGCTCGCGACCTGCACGTATCTCCTGAACCTCGCCGCCGGCGAGCCGGGCTACCGCCTCGACGACCAGGACCACTTCGCGAACCGGCGCATCCGCCCGGTGGGCGAGCTCATCCAGAACCAGGTGCGCATCGGTCTGTCCCGTATGGAGCGCGTCGTCCGCGAGCGGATGACCACCCAGGACGTCGAGGCGATCACCCCGCAGACCCTCATCAACATCCGGCCCGTGGTCGCGGCGATCAAGGAGTTCTTCGGGACCTCCCAGCTCAGCCAGTTCATGGACCAGGTCAACCCGTTGTCGGGTCTGACCCACCGTCGCCGCCTCAACGCGCTCGGCCCGGGCGGTCTCAGCCGTGAGCGCGCCGGGTTCGAGGTTCGTGACGTGCACTTCAGCCACTACGGCCGGATGTGTCCGATCGAAACGCCGGAGGGCCCGAACATCGGCCTCATCGGTGCGCTCGCGACCTACGCACGGGTCAACGCGTTCGGTTTCATCGAGTCGCCGTACCGCAAGGTCGTCAACGGTCGGGTCACCGACGAGATCGTCTACCTCCCCGCCGATGAGGAGGAGGAGTACGTCATCGCCCAGGCGAACGCACCCCTCAACACCGACGGCACCTTCAAGGCCGACCGGGTGCTCGTTCGCCGTTCGCCGCAGGCCGCGTCGCTGTCAGACCTGAAGCTCCAGTTGGAGCGGGACGTCTTCCTCGGTGCGACCACCGAGATCTCCTCGGTTGATCCGGGTGAAGTCCAGCTCATGGACGTGTCGCCGAAGCAGATCGTTTCGGTCGCCACGTCGCTGATTCCGTTCCTCGAGCACGACGACGCGAACCGTGCCCTCATGGGCGCCAACATGCAGAAGCAGGCAGTGCCGCTGTTGCGTGCGGAGGCGCCCTACATCGGCACCGGTATCGAGGGGCGGGCGGCCCGCGACGCGGCGTACATGATCCTCGCGACCGACGACGGCATCGTCGCCGAGGTCGACGGACGCACCATCACGGTCGAGTACAAGAAGGAAGGCCGCGTCTCCTACCGGCTCCAGAAGTTCGAGCGCTCCAACCAGGACACGTCGATCAACCAGCGGGTTCGGGTCAGTGAAGGCCAGAAGGTCTCCAAGGGCGACGTGCTCGCCGAGGGGCCCTCGACCGACAACGGCGAGTTGGCGCTCGGCAAGAACCTCCTCGTCGCTTTCATGCCGTGGGAGGGTTACAACTTCGAGGACGCCATCATCCTCTCCGAGCGTCTCGTGCAGGACGATGTGTTGACCTCGATCCACATCCACGAGCACGAGGTCGACGCCCGCGACACCAAGCTGGGCCCGGAGGAGATCACCCGGGACATCCCGAACCTCTCCGATGAGATCCTCGCCGACCTCGACGAGCGCGGGATCATCCGGGTGGGCGCCGAGGTCGAGGCGGGCGACGTGCTCGTCGGCAAGGTCACCCCGAAGGGCGAAACCGAACTCACCCCCGAGGAGCGGCTCCTGCGAGCGATCTTCGGCGAGAAGGCACGCGAGGTTCGCGACACCTCGCTGAAGGTGCCCCACGGGGAGAACGGCAAGGTCATCGACGTCAAGGTGTTCAGCCGCGACGAGAGCCACGAACTCGCCCCGGGCGTCAACCAGCTCGTCCGTGTCTATGTCGCCCAGAAGCGCAAGATCTCCGTCGGCGACAAGCTCGCCGGCCGCCACGGCAACAAGGGCGTGATCTCGCGGATCCTTCCCGTCGAGGACATGCCGTATCTGGCCAACGGCGCGCCGGTCGACATCATCTTGAATCCGCTCGGCGTCCCCTCCCGAATGAACGTCGGCCAGGTACTCGAAACGCACCTCGGGTACGCGGCGCGCTGGGGTTGGACCAACGACGGCGACGTCGTCGGTGAGGAGCCGTTGCGCGGCACCGAAACCAAGACACGCCCGACCACCCGCCCCTCCACCCTCATCGCCACACCGGTGTTCGACGGCGCCAAGTGGGACGAACAGGAGAAGGCCGGCAAGCACCCGACGATCCAGAAGATCTTCAAGAATCTGCGGCCCGAGCACGTCGATCCCGACGGCAACGGCACCCGCTTGATTCTCGAGGACGGCAAGGCGCAGCTCTACAACGGCCGCACCGGTGAGCCTTACGACAAGCCGGTGACCGTGGGATACGCCTACATCCTGAAGCTGGCTCACCTCGTGGACGACAAGATCCACGCTCGTTCCACTGGCCCGTACTCGATGATCACCCAGCAGCCGCTCGGTGGGAAGGCGCAGTTCGGCGGCCAGCGATTCGGCGAGATGGAGGTGTGGGCGCTCGAGGCGTACGGCTCCGCCTACTGCCTCCAGGAGCTGCTGACCATCAAGTCCGACGACACCTTGGGTCGCGTGAAGGTCTACGAGGCGATCGTCAAGGGCGAGAACATCCCCGAACCCGGCATCCCCGAGAGCTTCAAGGTGCTCATCAAAGAGATGCAGGCCCTCTGCTTGGACGTGGAGGTCCTCTCCAAGTCCGGCGAGGAGATCCAGATGCGGGAACTCGACGAAGACTTCTTCCGCGCTGCGGAGGAGTTGGGCATCGACCTCTCCCGTCCCGAACGAGGCACCGACGAAGACGACGCACGCCGCCAGGCCGAGCGTGCGGGAAGGGTCTGACCACCAATGTTGGACGTCAACAACTTCTCCCAACTGAAGATCGGTCTTGCCACTGCGGAGTCCATCCGCATGTGGTCCAACGGCGAGGTGAAGAAGCCGGAGACCATCAACTACCGCACGCTGAAGCCCGAAAAGGACGGCCTCTTCTGCGAGAAGATCTTCGGTCCGACCAAGGACTGGGAGTGCTACTGCGGCAAGTACAAGCGCGTTCGGTTCCGCGGCATCATCTGCGAGCGTTGCGGCGTCGAGGTCACGCGCTCGAAGGTGCGGCGCGAGCGGATGGGTCACATCGAGCTGGCGGCACCCGCCGTGCACATCTGGTACCTGCGTGGCACGCGGTCATGGCTCGCGTACCTCCTCATGGGCACCACCCCGAAGGAAGAGCTGAAGGCCAAGCAGCTCGAGAAGGTCATCTACTTCGCCGCGAGCCTCGTCACATGGGTCGACGAGGACCGTCGCCAGGAAGACCTTCCCAGCCTCGAAGCGGAGATTCTCGCCGAGCGTGACGCGATCGAGCAGGAGCGCGAGGTCGAACTCGCTCGCCGCCACGAGGAGCTCGAGGCGGAGATCGAGGGCCTCGAGAACGAGGGTGCGAAGGACACCGACATCAACGCTCGTCGCAAGGCGGCCGACAAGGATCTGATCGCGATCCGCGAGCGCTACGAGGCGGAGCTCGATCTCCTCTCACGTGTCTGGGATGAGTTCCGCAGCCTGTTCGCCCGTCAGATCCTCGAAGACGAGATGCTGTGGCGGGAGCTGGTCGACCGCTTTGGCGAGTACTTCGAAGGCGGCATGGGTGCCGACGCCATCAAGCAGTTGATCGATCGGCTGGATTTCGATGAGGAAGAGGTCAAGCTCCGCGACCTCATCGACCCGCCTGATGGCGGCAAGCCGCTGTCCGCGCAGCGGAAGCAGAAGGCCATCAAGCGCCTGAAGATCGTCGCTGCGTTCAACCGTCGCGACGAGCACGGCAACCGGCTCAACGATCCGCGGGCGATGATCCTCGACGTCGTGCCGGTGATTCCGCCGGAGCTTCGACCGATGGTGCAGCTCGACGGTGGCCGCTTCGCGACCTCCGACCTCAACGACCTGTACCGCCGGGTCATCAACCGCAACAACCGCCTGAAGCGACTGCTCGATCTCGGTGCTCCCGAGATCATCGTGAACAACGAGAAGCGCATGCTGCAGGAGGCGGTTGACGCCCTCTTCGACAACGGCCGCCGTGGTCGTCCTGTCACGGGTCCGGGCAACCGCCCGCTCAAGTCGCTCTCCGACATGTTGAAGGGCAAGCAGGGCCGGTTCCGTCAGAACCTGCTGGGCAAGCGCGTCGACTACTCGGGTCGTTCCGTCATCGTGGTCGGCCCCACGCTGCAACTGCACCAGTGCGGTCTGCCGAAGCTGATGGCGCTCGAGCTGTTCAAGCCCTTCGTCATGAAGGCGCTCGTCGACCGCGAGCTCGCGCAGAACATCAAGTCCGCGAAGCGGATGGTCGAGCGCCGTCGTCCCCAGGTGTGGGATGTGCTCGAGGATGTCATCAAGGAACATCCCGTCCTGCTCAACCGTGCGCCGACGCTGCACCGTCTCGGCATCCAGGCGTTCGAGCCGGTGCTCGTCGAAGGCAAGGCGATTCAGGTGCACCCGTTGGTGTGCACGGCCTTCAACGCCGACTTCGACGGTGACCAGATGGCGGTGCACGTGCCGTTGTCGGCCGAGGCGCAGGCTGAGGCGCGGGTGCTGATGCTGTCGGCGAACAACATGTTGAGCCCGGCGCACGGTCGTCCGCTCGTCACGCCGACCCAGGACATGATCATCGGCGCCTACTACCTGACCGAGATGGTCGATGGTCTGGTGGGGGAGGGGAAGCACTTCCGTTCCCTCGATCAGGTCGAGCGAGCCTACGAAGCGGGCGTCATCGCGTTGCACGCAAAGATCGTCTTCCGTCGGGACGACCTCATCCGCACTCCCGCCAACGGCTCGGCGGCGGTGTACGAGGAGACCACCGCCGGACGTCTTTTCTTCAACAACGCGTTGCCCGAAGAGTTCCCCTACATCAACCGGGGCATCCGCAAGCGCGACATGTCCGAGATCGTCGACGAGCTCGCGGCGAACTACCCCAAGGCCGTCGCGGCCCGTTCGCTCGACGCCCTCAAGTCGCTCTGCTTCAACTACGCGATGCGTTCGGGCCTGACGATCTCCATCAACGACGTGAAGACGCCGGCGGAGAAGGCAGCCATCCTCGATCAGCACGAGAAGGCGGTCGACAAGGTCGAGCAGCAGTTCCGCCGCGGCATCATCACCGACGGGGAGCGCATCCAAAAGGAGGTCGAGATCTGGACGACCGCCACGACCGAGGTGCTCCACGCAACCGAGCGATCGCTGCACAACCAGCAGTTCAACCCCATCGACATGATGGTCGGCTCGGGTGCTCGCGGAAACATGATGCAGGTCCGTCAGATCGCCGGCATGCGTGGCCTGGTGGCCAACCCACGCGGTGACATGATCCCCTTGCCGATCAAGTCGAACTTCCGCGAGGGCCTGTCGGTGCTCGAGTACTTCATCGCGACGCCGGGTGCTCGGAAGGGCCTCGTCGACACCGCGCTCCGTACCGCCGACTCGGGTTATCTGACTCGTCGTCTCGTTGACGTCGCGCAGGAACTCATCATCAACCAGGAGGACCCCTTCGCCTCGGGTGGCCCGGTCCGTGGGATCTGGATCGAGGATGTTCGGCCCGACAGCGCGGGGAAGCGCAACTACCTCGAAACCCGCTTGTTCAGCCGCTCGCTCGCCGATGACGTGACCCTCGGCGACGGCACGGTGGTGGCCGCCGGGACGATCGTCGACCTGGCGCTCATGGAACGCCTCCGCGACGACGAGTCGATCACCAGGGTCCGCGTGCTGTCACCGTTGACCGATGAGTCAGAACTCGGCATCTCCGCTGCCAGCTACGGCCTCTCCCTGGCGACCGGCAAGGAGATCGAGGAGGGCGAGGCGGTCGGTGTGATCGCGGCGCAGTCCATTGGTGAGCCTGGTACCCAGCTGACGATGCGGACGTTCCACACCGGCGGTATTGCCGGGGCGGCCGGTGACATCACCGGTGGTCTGCCCCGTGTCGTCGAGCTGTTCGAGGCTCGCACGCCACGGAACAAGGCCACGCTGGCTCGTACGTCGGGTGTGGTGCGGATCGGCGAAGACGACGGCAAGGGCCGTGTCGTGACGATCGTGAGCGACGACGGCGAGGAGGACACCTACACGGTGGCCCGCGAGGCGCGACTCGAGGTCACCGACGGCCAGGAGATCACCGCCGGCGACGCGATCGTCGAGGGCGCACGTGACCCGAAGGAACTGATGGAGATCCAGGGCGTTCGGGCGACCCAGCAGTATCTCGTCGATCAGGTCCAGAAGGTGTACCGCGACCAGGGCGTGTCGATTCACGACAAGCACATCGAGTTGATTGTCCGCCAGATGACGCGCCGCGTCGCGATTCAGGAGCCCGGCGAGAGCGAGTTCCTTCCGGGCGAACGGGTCGACGCCCGGGTGTTCGCTGACGTCAACCGTCGACTCGTGCAGGAGGGCAGCAAGCCCGCCGAGGGTCGTCCCGAGTTGATGGGCATCACCAAGGCGTCCCTCGCAACCGATTCGTGGCTCTCGGCCGCCTCCTTCCAGGAGACGACCAGGGTGCTCACCGAGGCGGCGATCGAGGGGAAGAGCGACTCACTGCTCGGCCTGAAGGAGAACATCATCATCGGCAAGCTCATCCCGGCCGGAACCGGGATGCGCTCCTACCGCGATGTGGCGGTGACGGCTCCTGGCTATCAGCCGATGGACTACTGGTCGTCCGAGAGCGGCCAGTCCGCTGCGGAGTACCTCGCCGGACGGAGTGCCGGCGATGACGAGCCGTCGGCGGAGATCATCGACCTCATGACCGGCGGCGAGTCGGTGGTCTGAGGGCCGTCTCCCTCGGTCGCATCGCCGACCGAGGAACTCGGGGGCTCGCTGAGGCGAGTCCGCATCGAACCCGAACTCAGCAGCCTCAGGCCGGATATCCGGACTGAGGCTGCCGAGGTTTTCGACGGAACCGCGATCGGTACCCTCCGGTGCTGCGCTGGGAGCGTCCGGCTCGCTTTGGCGGGAGCTCGCGGAGATCACTACTCTGTCCGCTGGCTTTCTGCGCCTCTGGCGCGCGTCGGCCGCCCCCGAACGAATTCCGAAAGGTTCGCTGTGCCCACCATTCAGCAGCTGGTCCGCAAGGGCCGCCAGTCGAAGCGCCGCATCGAGTCGACGCCGGCGCTCAAGGGCGCCCCGCAGCGGCGCGGTGTGTGCACTCGCGTCTACACCAACACGCCGAAGAAGCCGAACTCGGCGCTTCGGAAGGTGGCGCGTGTGCGGCTGAGTTCGGGTATCGAGGTCACGGCGTACATCCCCGGCGAGGGCCACAACCTTCAGGAGCACTCGATCGTGCTCGTCCGTGGCGGTCGTGTGAAGGACCTCCCCGGTGTCCGGTACAAGGTCATTCGCGGCACCCTCGACGCAGCCGGTGTCCGTGATCGCAAGCAGGCGCGCTCCCGCTACGGCGCCAAGAAGGAGAAGTAGGCAATGCCACGCAAGGGCCCCGCGCCGCGCCGCAAGCTCATGCCGGACCCCAAGTACCGGTCGCTGCTTGTCACTCAGATCATCAACAAGGTGCTCCAGCGCGGAAAGCGCTCCATCGCCGAGCGGATCATGTACGACGCGCTCGACATCATCGAGACGAAGACCGGCTCGGATCCGGTCGCAACGCTGAAGCGGGCGATCGACAACGTCAAGCCGCAGCTCGAGGTGAAGAGCCGCCGGGTCGGTGGCGCCACATACCAGGTCCCGATGGAGGTTCGGCCGGCGCGGGCGAACACCCTCGCGATCCGTTGGGTCGTCGGCTATGCCCGCCAGCGCCGTGAGCGCACCATGGCCGAGCGCCTCGCGAACGAACTGCTCGACGCCTCCAACGGTGTCGGTGCGTCCGTGAAGCGACGCGAAGATCTCCAGAAGATGGCCGAGTCCAACCGCGCCTTCGCCCACTACCGCTGGTAGCACCAGCCGTATCGCCGTCTCCGGGCGGCACCGCACGCTGAAGCCCCCTTTTCCGAGAGCACGACGATGTCCCAGTACCCCCTCGACCGAACCCGCAACATCGGCATCATGGCCCACATCGATGCGGGCAAGACGACGACGACCGAGCGGATCCTCTACTACACCGGCAAGTCCTACAAGATCGGCGAGGTCCACGACGGGGCCGCGACGATGGACTGGATGGCCCAGGAGCAGGAGCGCGGGATCACCATCACCTCCGCTGCGACGACGGCGTTCTGGAAGGACACGGTTCGCAACGTCGAGCACCGCATCCAGATCATCGATACGCCCGGCCATGTGGACTTCACCGTTGAGGTCGAGCGCTCCCTGCGCGTGCTCGACGGCGCGGTCGCGGTGTTCGACGGTGTCGCCGGCGTGGAGCCGCAAACCGAGAACGTCTGGCGTCAGGCCAACAAGTACAACGTTCCGCGGATGTGCTTCGTCAACAAGATGGACCGGATGGGCGCGGACTTCTACGCCGCGTTGGATTCCATCAAGGAGCGCCTCGACGCCAAGGTTGCGGTGATCAACCTGCCGATCGGCTCCGAGGCTAACTACCAGGGCATCGTCGACGTCGTCACGATGAAGGCGTGGATCTGGCAGGGCGAGGACCTGGGCGCGAAGTGGGATGTCGTCGACATTCCCGAGGACATGGTCGAACTTGCCGGGCAGTACCACCAGGACCTGATTGACGTCATCAGTGAGTTCGACGATTCGATCGCCGAGAAGTTCCTGATGGAGGAGGAGATCTCGGTCGACGAGATCCGTGCCGCGCTGCGGAACGCCACGATCAACCACGGGGTTGTTCCGGTCCTCAACGGCACGGCCTTCAAGAACAAGGGTGTGCAGCCGCTGCTCGACGCGGTCTGCTTCTACCTGCCGTCGCCGCTCGACATCCCACCCGTCAAGGGAACCAACGCTCGTGGCGATGCCGAGATCGAGCGCGCCCCGTCGGTGAAGGAGCCCTTCGCCGCGCTGGCGTTCAAGATCATGACCGCCCCCCACATCGGCAAGCTCACCTACTTCCGGGTGTATTCGGGCAGCCTCAACAAGGGCGACCAGATCACCAACATGCGCAGTGGGCAGAAGGAACGCGCCGGTCGCCTGCTCGAGATGCATGCGAACGAGATGAACGACAAGGACGCCGTGTACGCCGGCGACATCGTCGCCGCGGTCGGGATGAAGAACACCCGCACCGGTGACACCTTGTGTGATCCGAACGACCAGATCGTGCTCGAGTCGCTCACCTTCCCAGATCCCGTGATCCACGTGGCGGTCGAGCCGAAGACCAAGGCCGACCAGGACAAGATGTCCAAGGCCCTGTTCGCGCTCAGCGAAGAGGACCCGACCTTCCAGGTCCGCACCGACGAAGAGACCGCACAGACGGTGATCTCCGGCATGGGCGAGTTGCACCTTGAGGTGCTCGTCGACCGCATGATGCGTGAGTTCCACGTTGACGCGACCGTGGGCAAGCCGCAGGTGGCATACCGCGAGACCATCACCGGTTCGGTCCAGAACGAGACCTACACCCACAAGAAGCAGACGGGTGGATCGGGTCAGTTCGCGGTCGTGACGATCAACATGGAGACCACCGGTCCCGGCGGTGGCTACGTCTTCGAGGACAAGATCACCGGCGGCCGCATCCCCAAGGAGTACATCCCGTCGGTGGACGCCGGTATCAGGGAAGCCATGAGCACGGGCGTGCTCGCCGGCTTCCCCGTCGTCGACATCAAGGTCGAGTTGGTCGACGGGAAGTACCACGACGTGGACTCGTCGGAAATGGCGTTCAAGATCGCCGGCATCCAGGCCTTCAAGACCGCGGCACGGAAGGCAACCCCGGTGTTGCTCGAGCCGATCATGGACGTCGAGGTCGTCACCCCTGAGGACTACATGGGCGACGTCATCGGCGACCTGAACTCACGCCGCGGCAAGGTCGGCAAGATGGAGCAGCGGGGCAAGAACCAGGTGGTCACCGCCGAGGTGCCGCTCTCCGAGATGTTCGGGTACGCCACGGACCTTCGTTCCAAGACGCAGGGCCGTGCGACCTACACCATGGTGTTCTCGAGTTATCAGCAGACACCGCGCAACGTCCAAGACGAAATTGTCGCTCGGGTCACCGGGCAGTAATCCCAGTCCATCAACCCAACCCACATCAAGGAAGAACGAGGAACCATCATGGCGAAGGCCAAGTTTGAGCGTACGAAGCCGCATGTGAATGTGGGGACGATGGGTCATATTGATCATGGGAAGACGACGTTGACGGCGGCGATTTCGAAGACGTTGGCGGATCGGGTTCCTGGGAATTCGTTTACGTCGTTTGAGAATATTGATAAGGCGCCTGAGGAGCGTGAGCGGGGGATCACGATCAATGTGTC
>JAKOVA010000107.1 GCA_029782335.1 Actinomycetes bacterium
TTCGACGCCGTGGGTACGGCCCGGATCTCCACTGCGGTCTACGACCGGTGCTGCCTGTTGCAGATGAGTTACCAGAGCGCGGATGAGGAAGCGCTCATCGTGAGCCGTGCAGCCGGGGAGGCGGCGAGCTACGTCGGCGCAGGCGTCGTGTTGCAGATCGTGGGGATGGTCGACGCCACGCGATCCCACCCCGACATCCGCAGCGGCTCGTCCGTCCGCGGAGCGATCGACCTGTCGTTGTTGATGGCGGAGTTGTCGCGGCTGCGTGGGTTTGAACCACTCGACCCGGCGGTGAGCCGCGATGCAGCCCAGCTCGCGCTGGCAGGACGGATCCGTGTTCGGGAGGGGTGCGGGCGGAACGCCGCCGAGATCATCGACGAGCTGTGGCAGACGTGGCTCGCTCCACGTGGGGAGTCCCCCGACGACAACCCGTCAGACGGCCAGCGGGGCGGCAGCGACCCAAAAGTCTGAACCCTCCCAGCAACGGCGCCGATCCGCCCGGCGACACCGTTCTCGAGGGTGACGCGGCACGAGACGCGGTCGCCGAGGCCGCTCGGCGCACCACCTCGCGCCGGGAGTTGGGTCGCGATGAGCACTTCGCCGACGTATCTCCGGAGCTCGGAGTGCTCGACGAGGAGGCGTTCGACGAGTTCCTCGCCGAAGACCCCGACGCAGCGCTCGGCCTGCTTGCCTCGATGACGACGGCGACCGATGAGCGACTGCGTGACCTGGCGAGACGACTCGCCGGGCGGGTACTGGTTGACGTGGCGCGCCGTGGCGTCGCCGAACGCCGAGGAATCGGCCGCCTCCGCCGTCACCGCGGCGCGGCCGACGGTGAGGTGGATCTCGACGCCAGCCTCGACGCCATCGTCGCCGCCCGCGCCGCCGGCCGACCCGTCTCACTGGCAGACCTCTCCGTGGCCGCCTGGCAGCGGCCCGACACCGCGGTCTGTCTCGTCGTTGATCGGTCGGGATCCATGGCCGGCGAACGGCTCTCGACCGCTGCAGTCGCGGCGGCGGCGGTGCTGTACCGACACCCGAGCGATTGCTCGGTTCTGGCCTTCTCCGATGACGCGATCGTGCTCAGCTCCCAAGGGGCCACGACCGCTGCCGACGAGGTGGTCGCGGATCTGCTGCGGTTGCGCGGCCACGGCACCACCGACGTGGCGATGGCGTTGCGCGCCGCCCGCAACCAACTCGACCGTTCCCGGGCCGCCCGCAAGGTCGTGTTGCTGCTCTCCGACTGTCGAGTGACGAGCGGCGCTGCTGCGGAAGCCGAAGCCGCAGCGCTCGAGGAGCTCGCGATCCTCTGCCCCGCTGAGGACCGCGCTGATGCGGACGCACTCGCGGCGGCCGTCGGCGCTGTCTGCATCGGTGTCCACGGTCCCTCAGAGGTGCCGAGCGCCCTGAGCGCCGCCTTCGGCTGATCCTCCGGCGCGGCGGGTCCGGCATGGCCCTGCTGCACGGTCGAGACGGGCGACGTGGCCCAGAGTCGTGTGGAAACATGCGGAGATGGCCGATCTCGTAGCGTTGGCGTCGCGATTGCTCGCGATGCACCACACCGGCACCACCCTGGTGCTTCCGACGGTGTGGGACGCGTGGTCGGCCAAGACGATGGTCGACGCCGGTTTTGAGGCGCTGACGATCGGCAGCCATCCCCTCGCGAACGCCCGCGGTCGGCTCGACAGCGAAGGAATGACCTTCGACGATGCACTCGACGGAGCCCGTCGGGTGATCGAGGCGGTCGATGTCCCTGTCAGCCTCGACGTCGAATCGGGCTACGGCCGACCTGCCGGTGAACTCGTCGAGCGGGTGCTCGAGGTCGGAGCCGTGGGAATCAACGTGGAGGACACGGTCCACAGCGAGGGCCATCGGCTCCGGAGCGTCGACGAACACGCCGAGTACATCGGAGCGCTCCGCGAAGCCGCCGACGCGGCCGGCGTCGAACTGGTGATCAACGCCCGGACCGACGTGTTCCTCAAGCCGGCTGGCACCTTCGCGGATCCCCTCGGCGAGACGATCACCCGACTCAGCGCCTGCCGAGATGCCGGTGCACGCTGCCTCTATCCGCTCCGCGCACCAGATGCCGACGCCATCCGTACGTTGCGCACCGAACTCGGCGCGCCAATCAACGTGATCGCCCACCCGCTCAAGGGCTCCACAGCGGGTTCGCTCGACGACCTCCGGGCACTCGGGGTTCACCGGGTCAGTTTCGGGCCCTATCTCCAGGGCGCGGTGACCGGCCCGATGCAGCAGGTGACCGAGGCGTGGCGCTGACCGCGAGAGCAATCCGACTGAGCTGAGGCCAAGGTGCGAGTTCTTGCGACCGTGGTCGTTGCCGTCGCGACCGTCGCGTCGGGCATCGGGGGGTTGATGGCGATCCTCTTCGGGGTCACGACCCGTGGCGACGTGCTCGATACCGGCTCGATGCGCGTGTTCATGATGGGCACGGGCATCACGATGCTGCTCGCGTCAGCTGCGGGCGTGTACGTGCTGGTGCGACTGTGGAGACGCTGAGCCCTACTTGATGACCCCGCGGTGGCACGCGTCGAGGAACCGCTCGACGTACTCGACCGTGCGGACCGTTCGAGCGGACGGGAAGATGTCGAACGCGTGCTGCGCACCCTCGAGTTCGACCCAGATGACCGCCGAGTCGGACACCTCGCCGAGCCGCTCAGCGAAGGGTCGCGCCGACTCGATCGGAATCAGGGCGTCGCGAGTTCCGTGGATCATCATCATCGGCGGCGCGTCCGGACGCACGTGACGGATCGGCGAGTACTGCTCGAAGGGCGTCGGGTCGTCGGCGAACTTGGAACCGAAGACGACCGGCTCGAGAAATGTCTCGCGATAGCCCTTGATCATGAGCGACGTATCCGCCATGTCGTAGGCGCCGTAGAACGGCACGGCCGCCTGCACCGTGGTGTCGGCATCCTCGAAACCCGGCTGGAAGCGGGGGTCGTTCGCAGTGAGCGCACACAACGCCGACAGGTGACCGCCCGCGGAACCACCGGTGACACAGATGAAGTCGGGATCGATCCCGTACTCGTCGGCGTGCTCGCGGACCCATGCGATGGCGCGCTTGCAGTCGATCAGGTGTTGCGGAGCCCGCACGCGGGGTGAGAGCCGATAGTTGACGTTGAACCCGACCCAGCCGTTCGCGGCGAGGTGGTTCAACAACGGGATCCCCTGCTCGCGTTTGTCTCCGACGGCCCACGCCCCACCGTGGATCTGGATGATCGCCGGGCGCCGCGTGTCGGGCGTTCGCGCATCGGTTGGTTCGTAGACGTCGAGGCGCAACCGGGGACCCTCAGCGGTGAACCCGACGCCGCGGGTCCGGACTCGGCGCTTCCGGCCACCGTAGAGCAACGGGAAGTAGGCCCCCGCGCGAACCGAGCGCGGACGGTTGCGAAGGGTCTCCTCATCGATCCATGGTCCGAGCGCCGCGGCGAACTGCTCATCGGCCCGACGGCCTTCGACGACGAACGACGCCGCCGTCGCGATCGACGCGAACTGGGCCGCGAGCGCCGCCCGTTCGGCCGGAGTTCGATGTTGCCCCCGCCGGATCGCCCTCGCCGTGCGCAGCGTGTTCAGCGCCGCCCACGGCACGGCACCTTCCGTCGCGAACCAACTCAGGAAGAACGATGGAATCTGCAGGACGCGGTTGTAGCGGGCCGGACGTCGTCCGTTGATCGCCGTTGCGAGCGCCCACGCGCTCTGTCGCTGAAAGCGTGGGAGCGACTTCCACGAAGCCAGTGGTTCGACCATCAGGCGATGGTACGACGCTCAGGCGACATCGGTCGTCCCGGTGGTCCAGAATGACAGTCTTCACCGATCCGACGAGCCGAAGGGGTGCAGATGCAGCGACTGAGCGGGGTGGACGCGTCGTTCCTCTATCTGGAGACACCGACGAGCCACATGCACGTGGCGATGACGGGGATCTACGACACGTCGACGATGCCGAACGGCTACTCGTTCGAGGCGTTCAAAGAGCACATCCGCAGTCGCCTCCACCTGGTTCCGCCCTTCACCCGTCGCCTCGTCGAGGTGCCGTTCCAACTGCACCACCCCGTGTGGGTCGAGGACCCGAACTTCGACCTCGACTACCACGTCCGCCGCATCGCGGTGCCGGCTCCGGGCGGCCGCCGGGAACTCGCCGAGATCGCGGCGCAGATCGCATCGGTCCCCCTCGACCGAAACCGCCCGCTGTGGGAGGCGTGGGTCATCGAGGGCGTCAAGCACGACCGCATCGGTTTCGTCGCGAAGGTGCACCACTCGGCGATCGACGGAGCAGCTGGCGCCGAGATCATGACGGCGCTCTACGACCTCGAGCCGTCGCCACCGCCTCGACCCCTTCCCGAATCGGTCGAGCCGGAGCACGTCCCGACTGACCTCGAGCTGGTCGCGTACGCCGTCCGCTCGCGCCTCACCCGCCTGCCCGGGATGCTGCCGTTGCTGGGACGCACCGTGCAGAGCATCAACAACATCGTGCAGAACCGCCGAGACCCCCTCGGCAAGGTCGGGGCCGTTCCGCTCACCGCGCCACACACACCATGGAACGCGGCAATCGGCCCCCAGCGGCGGGTTGCCTTCGCCCGGATCGACCTCGACGAAGCGAAAGCCGTCAAGGACGCGTTCGGGGTGAAGCTGAACGACGTCGTGTTGGCCGTCGTCGCCGGCGCCCTCCGCACCTACCTCGACCAGCGGGGCGACGGTGTCCCCGACGATCCGCTGCTCGCGGTCTGCCCCGTGTCGGTGCGCACCGAGGACGAGACCGACGCGGGCGGCAACCGCGTGTCGGCGATGTTCACGAACCTCGCCACCGACATCGACGATCCCACCGAACGCCTGCGTCAGATCGCGCACAACACCGAAGGCGCCAAGTCAGAGCACAACGCGTTGGGCGCACGGATGCTGACCGACTGGGGAGAGTTCGCGGCACCTCGCACCTTCGGCCTCGCATCACGGCTGTACTCGTCAATGCACCTTGCCGACCGCCACCGCCCGATCCACAACCTGGTCATCTCGAACGTTCCCGGCCCGCCGTTCCCGCTCTACCTGGCGGGCGCTGAACTCGTCGCCGCCTACCCGATGGGTCCGGTCATGGAGGGCGCTGGCCTGAACGCGACGGTGCTGTCGTACCGCTATTCGATCGACTTCGGGTTCATGGCCGACCGGGACCTGATGCCCGACGTCTGGGACCTTGCGGCGGCGGTCAACACCGCATTCGAGGAGCTCCGCTCCGCTGCGGGACGGAAGTCCTCTGCATCGACGTCGCCGAAGGCTCCGGCGACTGACCCTGCGGCAGCTGCGAACGCACCCGCCACCGACGCTGTCGCGGCGAAGACCCCCTCAAAGAAGGCCCCGGTCAAGAAGGCTCCCTCCAAGAAAGCGGTCGCAAAGAAGGCTGTCGCAAAGAAGGCCCCCGCGAAGAAGGCCCCGGTCAAGAAGGCCCCCGCGAAGAATGCCCCAGTGACCGCGTGAGTCGTGGGGCGCCCAAACGAGAACGTGTTCTAAGTTGAGGCCATATGGCTTTCAACATCGCCGACATCTTCGAGCACACCGTCGACGCCATCCCCGATCGCCTGGCGCTCGTCGACCGGGACCTCCGGCTGAGCTTCGCGGAGCTGGACGAACGCTCGAACCGCATCGCCCATGCGCTCGCCGAGCGCGGTGTCGGCGCTGGTGACCACGTCGGGATCTACGCGCAGAACAGCCACGAATGGATCGAGGCGATGTACGGGGCGTTCAAGATCCGAGCGATCCCGATCAACATCAACTTCCGCTACGTCGAGGACGAACTGGCCTACCTGTTGGGCAACGCCGATTGCGTCGCCTGCATTTTCGATCGTCAGTACGCAGCGCGACTCGCGGCGGTCGCGGATCGCGCTCCGACAGTCCGGAGCTTCATCTGGATCGACGACGGCACCGACGGCGACCTCGCAGGTCTTCCGGCGGAGTCCTATGACGAAATCTGCGCGGTGGCCTCGGGCGAGCGGGACTTCCCCGAGCGCTCCCCCGACGACCTCTACGTGCTCTACACAGGTGGTACCACGGGCATGCCGAAGGGTGTCATGTGGCGCCAAGAAGACGTGTACTTCGCACTCGGCCAGGGCATCGACGCCGTCACCGGTGAGCGGGTCGACGCTCCCGACACCATGGCGCGCAAAGCCGCCGCGGCGGGTGGCGGACTGACCTTTCTCGTGATCCCGCCGCTAATGCACGGCGCCGCCCAGTGGGGAACGATGGGCCAAATGCTCCAGGGCAACACGATCGTGCTGTTGCCAAAGTTCTCCGGTGAAGCGGTCTGGCAACTCGTCGAGCAGGAACGGGTGAACTCGGCGTTGATCACCGGCGACGCGATGGGTCGTCCGATGATTGAGCACCTCGCCGAGAACCCCTCGCGTTACGACACGTCCTCCATGATCGCGGTGGCGTCGTCGGCCGCGATCTTCTCGACGACGGTCAAGGAGCAGTTCCTCGAGCAGTTCCCCGACCTCATCATCACCGACTCGATCGGCTCCTCCGAGGGTGGCTTCAACGGCATCCGCATGGTCGCGAAGGGCCAGGCGCAACAGAGCGCCGGCGGCCCGACGGTCAAACCCGGACCCGACGTCGTCGTCTTGGACGACGACCTGAACATCATCCCCCCGACATCCGTCGGGGTCCGGGGCAAGCTTGGCCGCGGCGGGAACATCCCCCTCGGCTATTTCAAGGACGAGGCCAAGACCGCAGAGACCTTCATCACCGCCGCGGACGGCCGTCGCTACGCGATGGCCGGCGA
>JAKOVA010000110.1 GCA_029782335.1 Actinomycetes bacterium
CGCGCCCGCCCCTCGGGCGAACCGATCCACACCGCCGTCGACAACCTCGGCGTGTAGCCGACGAACCACACGTCCGCATTGTCCTGAGTGGTGCCCGTCTTGCCCGCGGCCGGCTGATCGCGGAGGCGTGCCGCTTTGCCGGTGCCGGAACGGACGTTGTGCTCGAGCACCTGGGTCACGAGCCGTGCCGTCTGTGTCGACACCACCCGAATGCCGCTGCGGTCGTGCTCGTAGAGCACCTTGCCCTTCGCATCGGTCACCTTCTCGATGAAGTACGCCGGATGGAAGACGCCGTCGTTCGCTGCGGTCGCGTATGCGGCCGCCATCGCGAGGGGGTGCACCTCCTTCGATCCGATCGGCATCGAGAGGATGTCGGAGGGGACGGGACCCTCCGCGTACTGGCCCGCTCCAGCGAGGGGCCGTCCGTCAGGGCCCACCTTCGGGTTGAGCGTGGTGATCCCCATCGCGTTGGCGAGCGCGGCGACCTTGTCGAGGCCGGCGACCTGCGCCAAACGGAGAAAGCCACAGTTCGACGACGACAGCGTCTGGCTGTCGATCGACGCCGTCTTGCCCCCGCCACCGGAATTCTTCGCCTGGTAGTACCCCTTGGGTTCTCCCGGGTCGGGGAACCGGCACGGGCTGGCGCCCGAGATCGAGTCCTTCGGCACCGCGCCGGCGTACTCGAACGCCGCCATCAACGTGAAGAACTTGAACGACGAACCGGGCTGTCGCCACGCCTGGGTCGCGTAGTTGAACTTCTGGGTCGCGAAGTCGGTGCCGCCGACGATCGCCCGCACAGCCCCCGTATGGGAGTCGACCGAGGCGAGCGCTGCGGCGAACTTGCCGTTCGTGTCGGGCAGCGTGGCGACCGCCTTCTCGGCGAGCACCTGCGCTGCAGGGTCGTAGGTGGTGCTGATGCGAAGCCCACCCTTGAACACCGCGTCGTAGCGCTCCTGCGGTGTCGCACCGAGTTCCGGCATGTCGAGCAGCTGCTGCTTGACCGTCTCGGAGAAGTAGTTCGATCCGGCGAGCTGGGCGCTGCTGCCACCCCGTTCCGTCAGATGCAGGGTGGTCGGCAGCGGCGCCGCGTCGATCTCGGCGAGTTCTGCGGCGGTGATGAGGTCTTGGGCCCGCAACGTTCGAGCGACGAGGTGACGGCGTCGGTAGGCGACCGACGGGTACTCGATGGGGTCGTAGCCGACCGGGTTGCGGATCAGCGCCGCGAGCAGCGCCGCCTCCGGCCACGTCACCTCCGACACGGGCCGGTCGAAGTAGGTCTCCGAGGCCGCCTGCACCCCGTAGGCGCCGTGGCCGAGATAGACGGTGTTGAAATACCGCTCGAGGATCTCCTTCTTCGACATCTGATCCTCGAGACGCACGGCGAGCACCGCTTCCTTGACCTTCCGGTCGAGGGTCTGTTCCGAACCCAACAGCGAGTTCTTGATGAGCTGCTGGGTGATCGTGGAGCCACCTTGTTCGATGTCGCCCGCTTCGAGGTTGCTGAACAACGCCCGGAAGGCCGAGCGGATGTTGACCCCGTGATGCACGTAGAAGTTGCGGTCCTCGATGCCGATCACCGCCTTCTGCAACCGTTCCGGCACCGCGTCGAGGGGCACCTCCTCGCGGTCCTCATCGGCGTAGAGCACGGCCATCTGACCGCCCGTCGAGTCGTAGATGTAGGAGCGGGTCGCGAGCGGCGACAACACGATCGGCGTCTTGTTGTCGATGTGCACCGCCGCGCCGAGGCCCCCGACGGTGGTGATGAGGCCGCCAAAGGTCGCCGCCGCAAGCACCGAACCAACGAGCATCACCGCGACGAATCGCACGCTCACCGAGAGCGCTCGCTCCTGCGCTGTCCTGCCCGTCACAACGGCCACAGGCTACCCGCCTGCATCGGGGCCCCCGCCGCGAGGGTGGTGATTCGGGACGCGTATCGTGGCGGCGATGGCCGCTTCGTCTTCTCCCCCGTCGGGCACGCCGTGACCCGCGTCGCGATCGCCGGCGCCGGGTGGGCCGGCGAGGTGCACTCCGCGTCCGCCGAACGCGTCGCCGATGCACGCCTGATTCAGATCCTTTCGCGAACCACCGAGAGCGCGGAGCGAACCGCAGCGACCGTCGGGGTCCCCGGCGTGACCTACCGAGAGCTGTCCTCCAAGGCCGAGCTCGTCGTCGTCGCCACGCCCCCCGACCACCACGTCGAGATGGCGTCGACCGCGCTGCGACGCTCACTGGCGGTGCTGGTGGAAAAGCCACTGTGCGCAACTCTCGCCGAAGCGGACGAGGTCATCTCGCTCGTCGACGCGGCCGATGTCGTCGCCGGCTACGCCGAGAACCTCCTGTTCGCCCCCGCCATCGACGTCGCGCTCGCCCAGCGGGGGGACACCCCCCTGCGGCATCTGTCATGCCGAGCGGCACAACCCGCGCCGACCTGGGGCCATTTCGCCGAGCCGCTCGTCGCCGGCGGGGCGCTGTTCGATCTCGGAGCACATCCCGTCGCGCTCGCCTTGGCCTTCGCCCGCAGCACGCCCGTGGGGGTGCGAGCTCGACTCTCCTCCGGTCGCGACGACGGTGCGGATGACGACGCGAGCGTCAGGCTTCGCTTCTCCAACGGACTCGTCGCAGAGATCGAGGTGAGTTGGCGTGCGGAGCATCCGGTGTGGGACCTCCAAGCGGCAGCCGACGAGCGCGTCGTTCGCGTCGAGCTGTTGCCGAACATCGCCGTCGAGGTCGACGGTGAAGACATCACGCCCGAGCCGACCGACCCGTTGAGCGACTTCGGCTACGTCGGACAACTCCGCGGAATCGTCGACGTGATGGCTGGCCGCGGCGGGCGCGTCTGCCCGCTCGGCTTCGGCCGACTCGTGTTGGACGTGATCTGTGGGGCGTACGCCTCGGCAGGCAGTGGGGGCCTCGACGGTCCCGAGGTTCCACTGCCGTTCTCCGGGCCCCGCGATCTCACCCCGCTCGAGTTGTGGCGGCGCTGAGCTCGCGGCGTTCGCGTGCTCAGAAGTCTTCGTCGATGGAGTACTCGCCCACGACCGCAACCTGGTAGGCGGAGGGCTTGCGTTCGAAGAAGTTGGTGAGCTCCTGAACATCTTGGAGTTCCATGAACCCGAAGGGGTTCTTCGAGCCGTACACCTTCGGCATGCCGAGGGTCGCGAGCCGCACGTCGGCGACGAACTGCAGGTACTCACGGGTATCGGCGAGCGACATCCCCGGCACCCCCTCCGAGAGGACGTCAGCGGCGAACTGGTACTCGGCCTCAACCGCCTCGCGCATCATCGTGGTGACCCGCTCGCGCAGATCGTCGTCGAAGAGCGACGGCTCCTCTTGGCGGACGGTCTCGATCACCTCGAACGCGAAGTTCATGTGGCACGACTCGTCACGGAACACCCAGTTCGTTCCCGAGGCCAGCCCGTTCAGGAGGCCCTTGGAGCGCAGGAAGTAGACGTAGGCGAACGCAGCGAAGAAGAACAGCCCCTCGATGCACGCAGCGAAGCAGATGAGGTTGAGCAGGAACTGCTTGCGGTCCTCGCGGGTGCGCAGCTCGGTGAGGGAGTTGATCGAGTCGATCCAGCGGAAGCAGAACTCGGCCTTTTGACGGATCGAGGGGATGTTCTCGATGGCGGCGAACGCCTCGGCCCGCTCGTCCACGTCGGGGATGTAGCTGTCGAGCAGCGTCAGATAGAACTGGACGTGCAACGCCTCTTCGTAGAGCTGACGTGACAGATACATGCGGGCTTCGGGTGCGTTGATGTGCTGATAGAGGTTCAGCACGAGGTTGTTCGCGACGATCGAGTCGCCGGTCGCGAAGAAGGCCACCAGCCGGTGGATCATGTGCTTTTCCGCCGGCAGCAGCTTGCGGTGGAGGTCGACGACGTCATCGGAGAAGTCGATCTCCTCGACCGTCCAGGTGTTGCGGATCGCGGCGCGGTACATCTCGTAGAACTGCGGGTAGCGCATCGGCCGCAACGTGAGGTTGAAGCCGGGGTCGAGCAGAGATGCAGCTCGGTCACCGGCAACGGTGCTCGGCGCCTCGGGAGCGAAGCTCGGGAGGCTCTGGGAGGCGGAGAAGGAAGGATCGGCTTCAGCGAGGGACATGGAAGGCTCCTGGTGCGAGATGGGCGGACGGGTTGGTGCAGCCCAGCCGGAGGCGGTTCAGGCGGCTGGGCGCTGGAGTGATGTGGCTACTGACAGGCGTCGCAGGCTTCGGGGTTCTCGAGAGAGCACGCCACGGCCTCTGCGTCGCTGTAGACGGCAACGGGTTCGCCGCCACCCGGCGGGCCGCTGGGTGGTCGCACCGCATCGGCACCGGCCACGGTCGTCTTGTTGATCCGGGTCGCAGGCCGGGAGCGCAGGTAGTAACAGGTCTTGAGGCCCTGCTTCCACGCGTGCATGTACATCGAGGAGAGCTTCCCGATGGTCGGCGACTCCATGAACAGGTTCATCGACTGGCCCTGGTCGACATACGCCCCGCGGGCCGCGGCCATGTCGATGAGCGAGCGCATCGGGATCTCCCAGACGGTGCGATAGATCGCCTTGAGGTCTTCGGGGATGCCGTCGATGTCTTGGATCGAGCCCTCGTTGCGCTTGATCGCCATGATCATCGACTCGTTCCACAGGCCACGGGCCTGGAGGTCGCGCACCAGGTAGCCGTTGATCTGGAGGAACTCGCCGGAGAGGGTCTCCCGCTTGAACAGGTTCGAGACCTGCGGCTCGATGCACTCGTAGCAGCCGGCAATCGAGGCGATCGTCGCTGTCGGCGCGATCGCGATCAGCAGCGAGTTCCGCAGGCCGTGGGCGGCGATCCGATCCCGAAGCGGCTGCCAAGCCTCGGGATCCGACGGCGTGACCCCCCACAGATCGAACTGCAGGTCGCCCGACGCGGCGCGGGTTTCCGCGAACGCCGAGTGCGGACCGTGAGCTTCGGCGAGCACCGTCGACGCCCACAGGGCGTGGAAGTAGATCGCCTCGGAGATCCGGGCCGACAGCTCGCGGGCCGGTTCGGAGTCGAACGGCAGGCCGAGCTTGAAGAAGACGTCCTGAAGACCCATCAGCCCAAGGCCGACCGGACGCCACTTCTCGTTGGAAGCCCCCGCCTCAGCGGTCGGATAGAAGTTGATGTCGATCACCCGATCGAGGAACGGCACCGCCGTGCGGATGATCTCCCCGAGCCGCTCGAAGTCGAACGCCATGGCGCCGTCGGCTCCGGGCTTCACCAACAGCCCCAGGTTGACCGACCCGAGATTGCACACCGCCGTCTCGGCCTGGTTGGTCACCTCGAGAATCTCGGTGCAGAGGTTCGACAGGTGCACGACGTTGCCGGGGCGGCCCGTCTGGTTGGCCTTCAGGTTCGACGCGTCCTTGAAGGTCATCCAGCCGTTGCCCGTCTCGGCGAGCGTGCGCATCATCCGGCTGTAGAGCTGGCGGGCGGAAACCTGTCGCTCGTAGAGCCCAAGCGCCTCGGCTTCGAGATAGGCCTGCCGGAACTCCTCGCCGTAGAGGTCGACGAAGTGCGGAACCTTCTTCGGGTCGAACAGGGACCACTGCCAATCCTGTTCGACCCGCTCCATGAACAGGTCGGGTACCCAGTTGGCGAGGTTCAGGTTGTGGGTGCGTCGCGAAGTGTCGCCGGTGTTGTCGCGCAGCTCGAGGAACTCCTCGATGTCCGCGTGCCACGTTTCGAGATACACCGACGCGGCACCCTTGCGGCGGCCGCCCTGGTTGACCGCCGCGACCGAGGAGTCGAGCGTCTTGAGCCACGGGACGATGCCGTTGGACAGCCCGTTCGTGCCACGGATGAGCGAACCCCGGCTGCGGATCCGGCTGTAGCTGAGACCGATGCCTCCGGCGTGCTTGGAGAGCCGTGCGACGTCGCGGTAGCGGTCGTAGATGGCGTCGAGGTTGTCCTCGGGCGAATCGAGCAGATAGCAGCTCGACATCTGCGGGTGCGCGGTCCCGGAGTTGAACAGCGTCGGCGAGGACGGCAGGTACTCGAGGCCGCTGATGAGCTCGTAGAACTCGATCGCCTCCTCGGGATTGTGTGCCAGACCGCAGGCGACGCGCATGAGGAAGTACTGCGGCGTTTCGATCACCTTGCGGCTCTCGGGGTGGCACAGCAGGTAACGGTCGTAGAGGGTGCGCAGGCCGAAGAACTCGTAGAGCCAGTTGCGCTCTGGACGGATCGCGGCGTTCAGCTTGCGGGCGTGGGTGGCGACCAACGCGGCGGTGTCGTCGCCGATGATCCCCTGGGCGTGGCCCAGCGCGATCGACTGGCTGAAGGAGTAGACGTCTTGGTGCTGGACTTCTTTGTCGATGACGGTGTCCAACATCCGCGCCGCGAGCCGCGAATAGTTCGGCTCTTCGGAGATCAGCGACGCCGCGGTGCGAATCGACAGTTCGTCGAGTGCGGTGGTGGTGGCGCCGTCGACGAGCCCCGAGATGGTGCGGGTCGCGACGCGCATGATGTCGACACCGTCGAGGCCCACCGCGCACCGCGAAATGGCCTTGACGATCTTGTCGAGATTGACCGCCTCGAGCGAGCCGTCACGTTTGCGGACCCGCATCTGGGTACCGGATGCAGGGAGCACCTCGGGTCGATCCTCGACGACGGTCGGGCGGCGATCCTCCGCGTCCTCGGTTGTCGTATCGAACTCCGTGTGCAACGCCATCCCGGCCTCCCCGTAACCCCCCGTGACCAGCCGTCACGGGGATGTAATTACAGCCGTGCAACTCTCCGGTGTCAACGCTTCATCACCGTCGCTCCTCGCTCTGGCGACCTGCTGAACTGCATGGCCACCACCGAGCGCGCGATCCGGCACAACGGGTTCGCCGCCCGGAGCTGGTGGTCTCTGGCAGGCTGACGAGGTGTCGAGCACGCTGATCCCTGCAGCCACCGTGATCTTGGGACGCGACGGGAACGCTCGTCCCGAGGTGTTGATGGTGAGGCGAAGCTCACGCCTCGCGTTCGCGGGTGGGATGTGGGTTTTTCCCGGCGGGCGCCTCGATCCGGAGGATTACGGCGACGACGCAGACGACCTCGACGCGGCGGAGCGACGTGCCGCCGCCCGGGAGGCCTTCGAGGAGACCCGGGTCGTCATCGACCCGGCGACGCTGGTCCGGTGGTCCCATTGGACCCCTCCTGACCTCGGCCAGTCCCACCGCTTCTCCACCGCGTTCTTCATCGGCGCCGACCCGGGTGACGACGTGATCGTCGACCACGGTGAGATCCGCGAGCACCGCTGGCTCGCACCGGCCGAGGCCCTCGCGCTGCACGCGGAGGGCCAGATCGAGCTCGCTCCCCCAACCTTCATCACGCTCCTGCAACTCCGGGCAGCCGGCTCCCTCGCCGAGTGGATCACCCGGGGGACCGAGGCTGTCGAACACTTCAGCACCGTGATTGCGGCCGAGGGCGAGACGATGGTCGCGCTCTACCATGGTGACGCCGGCTACGAGCGCGCGGACCCCACCGCCGCGGGCCGGCGCCACCGGCTCGTCATGGCGTCCGACGGCTGGCGGTATCTCCGCGACTGACAGCACGCGGAACTGCGGCTACCCTCCGACGAGCTTCCCCCATCTTCGGCGCCTCGCGGTGCCCCGATCAACGATCGGCGATGGGAGCGGACGTGGCATCGTCTCGCAGGCACGGGTGCGATCACGGCACCACCACCACGGAGTACGCGCTGGCACTCGCGGCGATCGCACTGGCGGTTGCCACGGTCTGGGCCGTCGGTGGCCCGCGGCTCGCGGCCACGGTCGAGCGAGCGTGGTGCCGGCTCACCGGCTGCGACGCCGCAGCGGCCGCCGAGGCGCCGGTCGATCCGTGGGACGCACCCGACCCGCTCACCCGCGCCACGTGGGGTCGCGCGGTGATCCTCGGTGACTCGTTCGCTTCCGGGGAAGGCAACGGCAAGTACGGGTCGCTCGGGTCCGCTCCGTCGTGCCACGCGAGCGCCTCAGCGCACGGACGCCTCCTCGTCGGAGTGCTCGGGATGGATCGACGAGCCAGCTTCGCAGCTTGCACCGGCGCTCGGGTCGGCGACCTCACAGCGCGGCGAGACGCGCGACCGGCGCAGCTCGACCGACTCGATGGCGACACCTCGCTGGTCACCCTCAGCATCGGCGGGAACGACCTCGGCTGGGCGGACGCCCTCAAGAACTGCGCCGTTCGAGCCTCCGCCTGTCGCTCTGGCACGCCGCTCGACCAGGCACTCACCGCTCGGATCCGCGCCATGGGTGCCACCCTGGAACGGACTTACACCGAGGTGCGGCGACGCGCCCCCCACGCGCGGATTCTGGTGACGGGATATCCCCGCTTCTTCCCGACCTCACCAGAGGCCGACTACACCCAGGCGTTCGGGCTCATCACCGTGTTCGACCCCGCCACCCAGCGATGGGCGAATCGCCGTCTCGTCGAGTTCAACCGGACGATCCGGAACGCGGCGAAACGCGCCGGCGTCGAGTACGTGGAGATGACCGACGCGTTCGCCGGCCATGAACTGACGACCGAGCACCCGTGGTACCACGGCATCGAGTACCAGGCGGGGTGGCCGCCGATCGAACCCGCCACCATGCACCCGACCGCCCGCGGTCAGGCGGCAATGGCAGCCCTCGTCGAAGCACAGGTCCGTCGACCGATACGTTGAGCCGATGGCACCGAAGGAGATGACCGCCGCCGAGGCGGCAGCACTGGTCCGCCCCGACGACTCCATCGGCCTGCCGCTGGGCACCGGCCAGCCGGTGACGCTGATCCACGCCCTCGGCGAACGAACCGACTGGCAGCACCTCGAGGTCCTGAGCGCGATGCTCGTCGACTTCTACGAGTTGCCGACCCGACCCGGGGTCCGCACCCTCTCAACGTTCTTCGGGCCTGCCGAGCGGATCTACCGCGACGCCGGCGCCGACATCCACTACATCCCCGCCGACTTCCGACGCTACGCCCCCATCTTCCAGGCACGGGCACCGCGGGTCATGACGACGATCGCGGCGGCACCCGACGCGGACGGGTGGCTGAGCCTTTCGGTTCACGCAGGTGCCACCGTCGACGAACTGCATCGTGCGGGGGCCGACCCCCAGCGCCTCCTCATCGTCGAGGCGTCGAGCGCGTTTCCACGGACGGTCGGGCTCGGAGATCAGTACCCACACCGCCTTCACCTCGACGAGATCGACGTGCTGGTTCGCACCGATCGGGAGCCCGTCGTGTTGGCCGATGCCGAGCTGGGCGAGGTGGAGGCGACGATCGCGACCTTCGCCCGCCGCTACATCCGCGACGGGGCCACGCTCCAGACCGGCTTCGGCGGCATCCCCTCAGCGATCGCTTCGAGCCTCGCCGAGAGCGACGGCGGCGACTACGGCATCCACTCGGAGATGTTCACGAGCGGCCTCATGCGGCTCTGCGCTGCCGGCAAGGTAACCAACCGCAACAAGGGCACGTTCCCCGGCGTGTCAGTCTGCACGTTTGCTGCGGGGACCGCCGAGCTCTACACGTGGCTCGACGGCCGCGACGACGTCGCGTTCCTCCCGGTCGGGATCGTCAACGATCAGGGCGCCATCGCCGCGAACCGCAACATGGTGACGATCAACGGGGCGGTCGCCGTCGACCTCTACGGCCAGGTTGCCGCAGACACGGTCGGTCCGTTGCAGTACTCGGGGGTCGGCGGCCACGAGGACTTCGTCTCCGGCGCCGGTCTGCAACTCGACGACCGTTCGCTGGTGTGTCTGCCCTCTACGGCGACGGCGCCCAATGGGACGATCATCTCGCGGATCGGTGCTCTGCCGACGGGTTCGCTCGTGAGCACGCCACGACACCAGACCGACGTCGTGATCACCGAGTTCGGCATCGCCGAACTGCGCGGCAAGACCGTCCGCCAGCGCGCCGTGGCGCTCGCCGCCATCGCACACCCCGACTTCCGGGACGAGCTCCTCGCGTCGATCGGGCCTCACGGCCCGCAGTAACGAATTCCCCGACGGTCGAACTCGCTTCGCAACGCGGCGTACGCCTCGATTCCCGCACGCCAACGCACCAGCCACAGCTCCATGCCACAGAACCGGGGCCCGTGTGCTTCACGTCCGGCGTCGGCCAGATGCGACAGTTCGTGGAGGACCGTCAAGGCCTGCCATCGGCCGTCGGGGATCCAGATCGTGGCTCCCAGCGGATCTGCTGCTGCGTATCGGGCACGGTGTGAGCGGCGCTGGGTGAGCACATCGATAGGCGGAGCGAACGGCGCGTCGCTCCAGCGGGGGTCGACGGTGATCGACTCGACGTAGGCCTCGACATCGGCCCATCGCCGCAGGGGCGGCCCGACCTTCGCCTCGACCGCCGACTCTGCGGCGTAAACCGCCTCGCGTTGCGGATCGTCCCGCAAATCGCCCTCAGAGGCTGCGCCGGGCGTCAATCTGATCAGCGCCCGATCGCCGGGCGGACACCGAGTCGGACGCCACCGAGATCGGCTCTGGCGCCGGCCGCACGCCCCGAACGGTGGCCCGCCGCCGATGAGCCGATCGACACCCGCGCGGAGCGAACCCTCGGGTAGCGGCGGCGGAAGTCGGACTCCACCTCGGCCTCGCGGCCGGCGAGCACGACAGCGACCGATGCCGGAGACTCCCCTGCCGTGCCCCCGTCGTTCGCCGCCCCCGCGGCGGTATTCGCGCGAGTTCCGGCCGCGCTCACCTCGACCGTCGCCGCGGAGCGCGCGGCAGCCAGTCGCTCGGAGATCTCGGTGATAAATCCCCCGATATAGGACCGACGCCACGACGCAGACGCCGCGGCCGAGCCCGTAACGGGCTGGCTCGTGAGCATCGTGGAGCCCAGTTGCAGGAACAGGCTCGTGACCAGCGTCTCGACGAGCGCGAGGTCGGCGGGGAAGCCGACGACGCTGACGCGCTCGTGCGGATCACCGGGGGATGACCCGAGACGGATCGACCGGCAGCCGAAGTTCCTCGCCACCTCACAGACCAGCACCGCCTTCTGGCCGATGTAGGGCCGGTGGACGACGATCGCGACCTCGGCCGGTTGTTCTGCCCGCTGTTGGGCACGGGCGAGCATCGCCTCGTCGACGGCGTAGCGGGCCATGAGCTCGGCCGCCTTCGCGTTGAACGCGGCGGCCTCCTCGGGGAAGGTCGTCGACTCGGCCTGGGCGAGCAGGGCACGGATGGTTTCGAGGCGGTCGTCAGCCATGACCATCACCTTCGCGCGCCCCTGTGACATCGA
>JAKOVA010000209.1 GCA_029782335.1 Actinomycetes bacterium
GGGCTCTCCGACTCTCCGCGTGATGTGGTCCTGATGTGAGGGCTCGTGGCCCTGCGGCAGGCTGGGTGGTGTCTAAGCATCCAGTCAGGTCAGGACCACGAGCGTGTTCAAGCCTACGGTCGAGGCTGCCAGTGAGGCGGCGTCCATCTTGTTCAATTTGCCTGAGTACCGCGTGGTCGCGGTGACTCGAGGCGCCGACGGTGGCCGGGAGGTGTTCCTGGATACCCCCGCAGTGGAGGCCGGCTGCCCGTCGTGCGGGGTGGTATCCACGCGGGTGCATCAGCGCACGATGCAGCGGGTCCGGGACGTCCCGTTCGATGGGCTGGTGACGGTGTGGTGGGTCAAGAAGCGGTGGCGGTGCAGCGAATCCTTGTGTGCGAAGACGACGTTCACCGAGCACACCGAGCAGGTCCCGCCGTATGCGCGGCTCACGACCCGGTTGAAGGAGCGGATCCTGGCCGCGTTGTCTGGTGAGGTTCGCTGCGTCGAGGCGGTCGCCGCCGAACTGGGTGTGTCGTGGCCGACCGCGATGCGGCAGCTGACCCGTGCCGCCACCGCGCACGCTGACCGCGCGGCGGCACGACCAGCGCTGGTGTACTCCCTGGGGATCGATGAGCACCGGTTCCGTACGGTCCGCTGGTACAAGGACGAGCACGACGCGTGGCGGCGGGTCGAGCCGTGGATGACGACGTTCACCAACTTGGCCACCGGGCAGGTGATCGGCGTCGTCGACGGCCGCGATTCCGCCGCAGTCAAGACCTGGCTCAAGACGCAGCCGCGGTGGTGGCGGCACCGGGTGCGGGTCGTGGCGATCGACCCCTCGGCGGCGTTCCGATCCGCGGTCCGGTCCTGGCTGCCCAAGGCCCGCGTGTCGGTCGACCACTTCCACCTCATCCAGCTCGCCAACGCCATGGTCACCGACGTGCGGCGGCGCGTCTCCTGGGAGCGGCACGATCGTCGCGGCCGAGCCGGCGACCTCACCTGGGCCAACCGGCTCCTGCTCATGCGCGGGTACGACTCGCTGTCCGAACGCGGCCGCACCAAGCTGAAAACCGTTCTCGCCCAAGACGACCCGACCTGCGAGATCGGCGCCGCGTGGGGCGTCAAGGAGCAGCTCCGGCGCGTCCTCGCGTGCACCACCGTGGCCGATGCTCAACGAGAACGCGCCCGGTTCAACAGCTACGTCACCCTCGCCGCGATGCCCGAGACAACCCGGCTGAAGAAGACCATCGACACCTGGTGGCCCGCCATCGCCACCTTCATCCGGACCCGAGCCACCAACGCCAAGACCGAAGCAGCGAACGTCACCGTGAAGAACATCAAGAGGATCGGCCGCGGCTACCGCTCGCACGAGAACTACCGATGCCGCATCATGCTCTACAACGCCGCCCGGATGGCAGCGTGACCACCCC
>JAKOVA010000211.1 GCA_029782335.1 Actinomycetes bacterium
GTGAAAGCGGCGGGGCGCTGCGTGGATATCTCGGCCAGTATCTTGCAGCGCTCGAGAAACGTTCGCGCTTGCGCTTCGATGTGCGCTTCTTCGACAGCTTGGCTGCCCTGAAGCAAGCGGTCGACGGGGCCGAGGTCGATATCGCGGGTCCACTGATGCAGACGGCCAACCCCGTCGTTCACGCCCTGTTCACACGGCCGCAGTAGTGTCCCAACGTTCGTCAGAGGAGATCGAGCTGTTGAGGCTCGGAATCGGCATCGGAATCACGCGGGGCGGTTGCAAGTAGCTGATTTATTGGGGTCGTCTCGAACATGGTAAGGCTGAGGATCTGTAGGAGTTCGTAGAGGCTATGGGGCAGCATCGCGCGTTTCTTGACGATGGCGATCAGCACGTACGTGGCGACGGCAATCCAGATCTGCGTCTTCACGGCGTTCTCGCTGGTGCCAAAGAACGCCTTGATGCGCAGGTGCTGCTTGATCCATTTGAAGAACAGTTCGACCTGCCAGCGCAGCCTGTACAACTCGCCCACGACCTCGGGTGCGAGACGCGTGTTGTTGGTCAGGAACGTGATGCGCTGGCCGTCGTCGTCCCTGACGACCACGCGACGCAGCGTGGCCGGATAGCCCTGCCTGGAGTAGAAGACTTCCAGCGTGACGGTCTGATCGCACAGAACCTTCGTGTTGAGCCGGTCCACCGGGTGCGAGTAGCGTCGCTTGAAACGCAGCCCACGCTTGGCGCGAATCAGAAAGAAGCTGCCCGCCTCGTGCAGCGCGTGAAGCCTGGCGAAGTCCGTGTATCCGCGGTCGAGCAGGTAGAAGGCGCCCGGCTCCGGGGTGAGCGCATCGAGCACGTTGACCTCGTGGGTCTTGCCGTCGCTGATGTGAATGAAGCTGGGGATCGCGCCGCGTACGTCGAGCAGCGTATGCAGTTTGATGGCCGCCTTGGTCGAGCGAAACGGCGCCCACGGGTAGACGGACAGACACAAGTCGATCGTTGTGGCGTCGAACGCGTAGACGGTCTCCTTCAAGTCCACACCGATCGGTTCGTTCGCGTACAGCGGCCGAGCAATGGCAATCAGGTGCTGGGCCAGATCGGCGTAGATCTGCCAAGGTCGTGTGGCGTTCGCGTTGGCCAGCGTATTGCGCGCCACCGGCGAGCGGAATCCGAGGTGATACAGGCGCTTGCCCTGCGTGGCCAGGCACGCCTCGATGTCGCGCAGGGACTCCCGGAAGGTCAACTGCGCGAACGCCATCGCGTAGAACTGGTCCAGGCACGAGAAGGTCTTGACCTTGTGCTCGCCGTCGTAGCGTGCCACGCAGCGACGAAACGTCGACATCGGCAGGTGTGCCATGACCTGCGCGAACACGAGCTTGCCTTGATGCATCGCCCACCCCGCCGGAATATCCCGGCGAAGGGTGCCAAGCCCGGTGCTCGAAGTTCAAATCGAGACCAGACCGCGAAGGCGATTTATCAAGGTGAATCATCAACTTATCGGCGCTCCGCCTGAGAACGTTGGGACACTACTGACACGGCCGCTCGAACGACTGCCGATTGCGTTGGTGCGCGGACCAATGGGGCCGTCTCTCCCCGTTTCGTCAGCGAGCTTGGCGGGCAAGCGGATCGGTGTTCTCCAGGCCGGCACCATCGACGGATTCGTGGAACTCGGAGCAGGGGTGCGTTATGTGGGCTTCGACGGCGACATCGACGCCCTGGAAGCGCTCGCGCATGGGCGTGTCGATTTTGTCGCCATGGAAGAAAACCGGGCTATCTACTACATCGAGAAGCTCGGCTTGTCGCGTTTCTCTCTACCGGGCCGCCTACCGTTTCATTTCGAGCCCGCCCTGGCGGTGCGTGCGGACCGTCCCGTGCTGTTCTCGGACCTCACCCGGGCCATCCAGTCGCTTCACCTGGATGAGCGGATGGCCATCCGCGACTCGTGGCTGGAGCCCGCCGAAGGACGTTGGTACCAGCGCGGCGCGGTGATAGCGGCATTCGGGGCGTCCGCGCTGTTGCTGCTGACGAGCTTGCTCTTTGTTGCCCGATTCTGGGCCAACTCCCGAGCCCACAAGGCACGGCTCGTCGTGTCGGAGCGCATGCATCGCGCCCTGGCTTCCAGCATCTCCGACATTGTCACCTTGCATGCAGCCGATGGAGCCATCCTGTTCGCCTCGCCATCGGTCGTCGGGCTGACGGGTCATGACCCGGAGTCGCTGAAGGGTATGCGCTTCATCGACTTGCTTCACCCGGACGACAAACCGGCCATGGTTCAGGCCGCCAAAGCGATGAACCGGGGGCTCGAGCAGCGCACGACACTCCGCCTGCGATGCCGCAACGGCGAATACCGGTTCTTCGAGTGCATCGGGAAGTTGTTCAACGCAGGAAAGCGCGGCGAGTTCGTCGTGGTCTCGCGGGACGTGACCGAGAAGACCCGCGTGCTCGGCGAGCTGCATGCCGCCCAGGAGCGCTTCAGGTACCTCGCCTATCACGACGCCCGCACGGGACTGGCCAATCGCGGCGGCCTCATGGCCCGCATTCAGGAGGTGCTCGCCACGCCTTCGGGCGAGACACGCCTGCTGTCACTGCTTTATCTGGACATCGACAATCTCAAGACGGTCAATGACCTGCGCGGCTATGCAGCAGGTGACGAAGTCATCGATGCACTTGCGCAGCGACTGAAGGCCGTGACCGACGGGCATTGCGAGTTGGCGCGCTTGGGCGGCGACGAGTTCGGCGCTTTCGTATGGCACAACGAGCCGGGGGAACTCGAGAACCTCGCCGCGATGATGATGCGTGCGTGTGCACAGCCAGTCGAACTGGGCGATTCAGCTCTCTACCTGACCGCCTCGGTTGGAATTGCACGGTACCCGCACGATGGCAACAACGGCGAGGAGTTGCTGGCGGCAGCCGGAATTGCCCTGCACGCGGCAAAGTCCGCCGGAAGGAATCTCTGGCGCTACTTCGACTCCGAGGCGGGGCGTCGCGCGACAGACCGCGCGCTTTCGCTGCAGAACATGCGCTCTGCGTTCGAGCGCGGCGAGTTCGTGCTTCACTATCAACCGAAGGTCGCGCTCGGAACCGGTGAAGTCGTCGGCTACGAGGCGCTCCTGCGCTGGAATACGCCCAGTGGCATGCAGGGGGCGGGAGAACTCATTGCCGCGGCCGAGCAATCGGGGTTTGTCGTCACGCTTGGAGAATGGGTGACACGTGAGGCTGCGCGGCAGAGCCTGGCGTGGCGGCGCGGCGGGATGCGATGCTCCATTGCGGTGAACGTCTCTGCGATGCAACTCCACGACGACCGGCTCGTCGCGGCACTTCGTGAACTGACGGCTCGCGACCCCGAGCTGCCAGGGTCACTTGTTCTGGAGCTCACTGAAACGACAATTGCGACTGATGTCGAACGGGCCAGGCGGGCGGTGGGTGAAATCGCCGCGATGGGCTTCGCGATGCATATCGACGACTTCGGTACCGGATACTCGAGTCTGGCGCGAATCTCCCGTCTCCCCGTGAGTGCGCTGAAGATTGACCGCACATTCGTGGCCGGGACTCCAGCCAATGGGGATGCGTGCGAGATTGTGAAAGCCGTCGTGGCCCTGGCTAGGGCACTGCGCCTCGAAGTCATCGCCGAGGGGGTGGAGACCCAGGACCAGGTGCGATTCCTTCACGCATCCGGGTGCGAGCAGGCACAAGGCTTCTACTTCGGCGCAGCGATGGTGCCGCAAGCGGCGCTGGCTTATTGGCATGAATGCCGGGGCCGCATGCGTACTGCGCGAGCCTCGCATGCCGTGGCTTACGAGGGATAGCCG
>JAKOVA010000219.1 GCA_029782335.1 Actinomycetes bacterium
CCCCAGCAGCCTCCCGCGCACCGTCTCGACCTGCCCCTGCGCGGCCGCGCCGCGCATCGAGTCCAGGTCCCGAAGCCGCAGGATCTCGCGCATGCCGTCGCCGCGGCGCGCGACCTCGTCGCCGAACCCGGCGCCGATCTCGCGCAAGGGCAGCCGCTCGGGCGGCGACACCAGCGCCGCCGCCGCCAGCACCGCCTCGTCGACCCCCAGCTCGCGCAGGATTGCGATCGTGGCGCGCGCGTGATCGAGGTAAGGCTCGCCACTGCGCCCGCGCGCGTCGCCGCCGCGCTCGGCCACCCAGGCGAGCGCACGTTGCACCGCGTCGGCCGGCGCGGTGCTAAGCTGCGCGCCCGTCTCGCCGACGGCGACCGGTTGCGTGCCCATCCTCGATGCCTCGCGCTTGATCGATCCGCTGTCCGCATCCGATTATAGGCAGGCGCCGGGCGCCTGCCGATGCCCCCCACCGCCATGCTGCGACGATTGCTGGGCCTGTCTCGAAGCGAACCGATCGACGCGGCGCGCTGGCGCCGCGTCACCGGTGACCTGCCGTTCCTGCGCCATCTCGACGCGGCCGAGCGCGAACTGCTGAAGGCCCAGTGCGAGGCATTTCTCGCCGCAAAGCAGTTCAGCGGTGCCGCCGGCTTCGAGGTCGACGACGACGTCCGGGTCGGCATCGCGGTCCAGGCGTGCCTGCCGGCGTTGCATCTCGGCGTATCGGAATACCGGGATTTCGTCGAGATCGTCGTCTATCCCGATCGCTTCGTCGCGCCCAGGCGCCAGGTCGACGAGGCCGGCGTCGTCCACGAGTACGACGACGAACTCGCCGGCGAGGCGATGCAGGGCGGCCCGGTCGTCCTGTCCTGGCCCGACGCCGATCCGGCAGCCGGTCACGTCAGCTACAACGTGGTGATCCACGAGTTCGCCCACAAGCTCGACATGCTCGACGGCGCGCCGGACGGCGCCCCGCCGTTGCCGCCGGGCATGCGCGAGCGCTGGACCCGGACCATGACCGCCGCCTATGAACATTTCTGCGCGAGTGTCGACCGGATCGAGGCGGCGATTCCGCGCCACGTCGATCCGGAATCGGCGGCCGCCGACCCCTGGTACGCGCGCCTGCCGCTGGATCCCTACGCGGCGACCGACCCGGCCGAATTCTTCGCGGTGACCGCCGAGACGTTCTTCACCGACCCCGGCGTACTGCGCGACGCGTACCCGTCCCTGTATGCTCTGTTTCGCGACTACTTCGCTCAGGATCCCTTGACAGTCCGCATCGCCATGCGACCAAAATGAACGTCCCGCGGAGCGCAGCACCTGCAGCACCTGTCGCGCGTCGCCCGCCCCGTGCGCGAACGGCCGAACTCGCCTATCCTTGCAGGCCCGGACGCGGGAATGCAGCGCCCGGGCAACAGGCCAGACACATCGTGCGGTTTGTCATAACGGTTCGACGGTCGCTGCCTCAGCATCTGACGTGAGTCAGACCCGACCGGGAACAAGGCCCTCAATGATCCGCATCTTCAACCACTATCTTTCGCTGCGCGTCCTGCTGCTGACGCTGCTCGAGACGATGGTGCTGTTCCAGGCCATGGTTCTCGGCTTCGAGATCCGTTTCCTGAACCAGCCGATTCCGCTGCCCTTGTTGCCCGCCGGCCTCTTCACCGTCGTCATGCTGTTGATGATGACCGGACTGGGCCTGTACCAGGCCCACGCGGAGCCGTTCCGGGTCACGATCCAGAGGCTGGTCGTCGCCTACGGCCTGTCGCTGATGGTGATGAGCCTCGTCTTCTACCTGTTGCCGGATACCTACGTCGGGCGCGGCGTGTTCGCGGTCACCTCGGTGTTCGCCGTCACCGGGGTGCTCGCGATCCGCGCGATGTTCTTCCGGGTCACGGACATCGGCCTGCCCAAGCGCCGGGTCCTGGTGCTGGGCAACGGCGGCGAGGCCGAAGACACGATCCGCTTCCTGCACGAGACGGGGCACGGACGTTCGATCCAGTACGCGGGCCTGTATCCGGTCGTCGCCGACCGCGATGCGCCCGGCGAGACGCGCTTCAACCACGAGCACCTGCTGCGCACGGTAAGAGACCTTCGCGTCACCGAAATCGTGCTCGCGGTTCGCGAACGTCGCGGCGGCGTGCTGCCGCTGCGTCAGCTGCTCGACTGCAAGCTCAAGGGCGTGCGGGTGATGGACCTCACGTCGTTCTACGAGCGCGAACTGGGCGTGCTGAAGGTCGACAACCTGCGGGCGAGCTGGCTGATCTTCAGCCACGGCTTCGACCAGGGCCTGTTGCGCGACGTGATCAAGCGCTCGTTCGACGTGGTGGCGAGCCTCGCGCTGTTCATCCTGACCTTGCCGATCCTGATGCTGGCGATGCTCGCGATCCTGCTCGAGAGCGGCCGGCCGATCTTCTATCGGCAGGAGCGCGTCGGCCAGGGCGGCGTGCCGTTCATGATCCTGAAGCTGCGCACGATGGTCCAGGACGCCGAGAAGGACGGCAAGCCGCGCTGGGCCGGCCAGAACGACGCGCGGATCACCCCGGTCGGCCGCTTCCTGCGGCGCACCCGGATCGACGAGTTGCCGCAGCTCATCAACGTGCTGCGCGGCGACATGAGTTTCGTCGGCCCGCGGCCCGAGCGGCCGTTCTTCGTGCGTAACCTGCTCGAGGACATCCCCTATTACGACGTCCGCCACAGCGTGAAGCCCGGCGTGACCGGCTGGTCGCAGGTGCGCTATCCGTACGGCGCCTCGGTCGAGGATTCGCTCGCCAAGCTGCAGTACGACCTCTACTACGTCAAGAACCACTCGCTTTTTCTCGACCTGCTCATCCTGATCGACACGATCCAGGTCGTCCTGCTCGGAAAAGGCGCCCGTTGAGGCGCGATCCGGGCGCATCCGCCCGGACGCCTCCGCGCCCCGCGGCAGACCCGGACTTCCTGCGGCATCCAGCAACACGAATGGCAGACGAACGCCCACTGCTGATGATCGTCGAGCACGACGTCGGCCTGCAGAAGCAGATGCGCTGGTGCCTGGACCGATACGAGCTGGTCTTCGCGCCGGATCGCGAATCCGCGATCACGAAGCTGCGCCGCTACGAACCTGCCGTGGTGCTGCTCGACATCGATCTCCCTTCGGCCGCGCACGGGTCGAACGCGGGGTTCGCGACCTTCGGAGACATCGTCGCGTTCGCGCCCGCGACCAGGGTCGTGGTGCTGGCTGATCCCGACGATCGCAGTCGGGCACTCCGAGCGGTGGCGATGGGCGCCCACGACGTCGTCGCCAGGCCTTTCGTGGCCGCGACGCTCGACACGATCCTGCAAAGGGCATTCGCGCTGGCCGATCTCGAGCGCGAGGCCCACGAGCTCGAGGCGCGGCGGATCGCCCCGGTGCCCCTGGAAGGCTTGCTCACCCGCGACCCGCGGATGCTCGACATCTGCCGCCAGATCGAGCGGTTCGCGACGGTCGACGTCCCGGTGCTGCTGAACGGCGAATCCGGCACCGGAAAGGAAACGCTGGCGCGCGCACTGCACCGGCTGTCGTCGCGCCGCCATGCGGGTTTCGTGGCCATCGATTGCGCAGCCTTTCCGGAAGCACTGAGCCGTGTCGGCCCCTTCGCCGATGCCAGCGACGCATCCGGCGGCGCGCCGCCAACGCCGTCGGCCAGCGACGACGCGGCCCCCTGGGGAACCCTGTTCCTCGACGACGTCGGCGAACTGCCGCCGCCCCTGCAGGCGCGGCTCGCACGCCATCTGGACCGCGACGCGGGCGGACACGCCCGGCGGCGCGACGGGGCCCGTACCGACGTCCGCGTCGTCTGCGCGACGCGCCGCGACCTGCGCGAGCTGGTCGCCCAGGGGCGCTTCCGCGCCGATCTGCTCGATCGCCTCGGCGAGACCGTCGTCGCGCTCCCGCCGCTGCGGGAGCGTCACGGCGACGCAGCCCTGCTGGCGCACGCGCTGGCCCGGCGGACGGCCGAACGGCACCGGCGTCGCTGCCCGACCCTGGCCGAAGACGCCGTCGATGCGATCGCCCGCCACCGCTGGCCCGGCAACGTGCGCCAGCTGTCCGCCTGCGTCGAGCGCGCGGTCGTCGTGACCGAGCGGGCCACCATCCACGCGCGGGACCTGCGCCTGGCGCCGGGCGACGACGAGGCGGTGCTGCCCAACCTGCGCCAGGCACGCGACGAAGCCGAACGGCGCGCGGTCCTCGCAGTCATGGCGCGCGTCGACGGTAACGTCGCGCGGGCCGCAAGCCTGCTCGGCATCAGTCGACCGACGCTCTACGGCCTGCTGAGTCGATTCGGACTTCGGTGACGCGAAAGGAACTATTCATCAAGCCCCGTCAGCCCGATTTCATTAGAATACGGCCCATGCAGTTCAGCGCATCGACCGCCCCCACCCGTATGCGCGAATCACGCCTGTCTTCTGGGCAGCGCCGGCTGCGGATGCACCTCGCGTCGGCGTCGGCGGTCTCGCTGGCGATGGTCGCGCTTGCCCCCTCGGCATTGGCGCAAGACGGCACCGGGTCCCGCGAGTCCGTTGCCACCATCGCCATGGCCGCCGGAGCGCTCGCCGCGTCACCCGAATCCGGCGAGCGCAAGCCGGTCGATCCAGCGAATGCCGCCCGGGCGCGCAGCCTCGTGGAAGACGGTATTCGCTACGAGAACGCGGAAGGCGTCGAGAAAGACTTCGCCAGAGCGCACGCCCTCTACTGCGCCGCCGCGCGCCTCGAGCACGCCGACGCCTTCCTGCGGATGGGCTGGATGTACGCCAACGGGCGCGGCGTCGCGCACGACGACGCGATCGCAGGCACCCTGTTCCGCCGCGCCGCCGCGCTCGGCAGCGAGGTGGGCGAACGGCTCTCGCGCCTGATCCGCTCGGACCGTGACGAAGTCCCCGAGTGCCTGCGCGAACCCGTCCGTGCCACCGGGCAGGCGCCGGCCGATGCGCAGCGCCAGGACACCGGGCCGACGCCGACGGTCGACCAGCCTGCGGTCTTCGACGCGCCGCGCCTCTCCCCCGATCGCCAGTCGCTGGTTCGGGCCGTGCTCGCGATGGCCCGCGACTATCGGCTCGACCCCCGTCTGGTGCTCGCGATCGTTCGCGCCGAATCCAATTTCGACCCCCTGGCGCGCTCGCCGCGCCAAGCCCAGGGATTGATGCAGCTCATCCCCGAGACCGCCGAGCGTTTCGCCGTCCGCAACGTGCTCGACCCCCTCGACAACCTGCGCGGCGGCATGGCGTACCTGCGCTGGCTGCCCTCGTACTTCCGGGGCGACGTCGTGCTGGCACTGGCCGGATACAACGCCGGCGAGGGCGCGGTCGATCGCCATCGCGGCGTGCCGCCCTACGCCGAGACGCTCGCCTACGTGCAACGCGTCAGGGCGCTCTATCCGAACGACTGGCATCCCTACGACAAACGGGTGGCGGCCGCATCGGCATGGACCCGCGGTCGCGCCGAAACGGCGCAGGAAAGCGCGCCGATGACTCTCACCCGGTGACAAATTGCCTCGCCGGGTTGGCCGCCGGCGTGCAGCCTTGCACCTTGTCGACAATGGTTGACGCAGGTGCGGTTTCCGCGCCGCAGACGTCACGACATTCATCGATCAGCAAGACAGGAGTTCTCCAATGCTTCGCATGCTAGCCGCCATGTTGGTCGCGATCTCCGCGGTCGGTTGCGCCTCGAGCTACCCGTCGGCCCCGGCCAAGGCCGCACAGGCCGATTACAAGTACATCATCGGTCCGGGCGACATGCTGAACATCGTCGTCTGGCGCAACCCCGAGCTCTCGACGACCGTGCCGGTGCGGCCCGACGGCCGGATCACGACCCCGCTGGTCGAAGACATGGTCGCGCAGGGCAAGAACCCGAGCCAGCTCGCGCGCGAGATCGAGACGGCGCTCAAGAAATACCTCCAGGATCCGGTCGTGACGGTCGTGGTGGCCAATTTCGGTGGCGGCAACTCCGAGCAGGTTCGCGTGATCGGCCAGGCGACCCGGCCCGCGACCCTGCCCTACCGCCAGAACATGACGCTGCTCGACGTGATGATCGCGGTGGGCGGCCTCACCGACTTCGCGGCCGGAAATCGTGCCGTGCTGATCCGGGCCGCCGAGAACAACAAGGAGTACAACGTTCGACTGACGGATCTCGTCAAGCGCGGCGACGTCAAGGCCAACGTCCAGGTGCTGCCGGGAGACGTGATCATCATTCCCGAAAGCTGGTTCTGACGAGAGTACCCACGAGATGTTCGAAACGCTTGCATACCTGAAGTCGGTCGTCCGCGGCATCTGGGCGTACCGGTGGAGCGCGTTGCTGACGGCGATCCTGATCGGCGTCGTCGGCAGCGCGCTGGTCTGGGTCATCCCCGACCGCTACCGGGCGAGCACTCGGGTGTTCGTCGACACGCAATCGATCCTGCGGCCGCTGCTCAGCGGACTCGCGGTGCAGCCGAATGCCGACCAGATGGTCGTGATGATGGCGCGCACCATGATCAGCCGCCCCAATGCCGAGCGCGTCGTCAAGACCACCGGCCTCGATCGCGACGCGAAGACGCCGGCGGAGCTGTCGGCCGCCGTCGACAAGCTGATCCGCGACATGCAGATCGACATGGTCCGCGGCGCGAACAATCTCTACACGATGGACTACGTCAATGCCGATCCCGTTGTCGCGCGCAACGTGGTCCAGGAGTTCCTGAACATCTTCGTCGAGTCGAACGTCGGGGCGAAGCGCCGCGACACGACGCAGGCACAGAAGTTCATCGAGGAGCAGCTCGCCAGCTACGAGAAGCGTCTGATCGAGGCCGAGTCGGCGCTGAAGGACTTCAAGATCCGCAACATGCGGCTGATGCCTGGGCTCGAGAGCAGCTACGTGAACCAGGTCTCCGACACCGAGCTGAAGCTTCGCGAGGCGCGGCTCGAGCTGCGGCAGGCCGAGAACGCGCGTGACGAACTCCGGCGCCAGCTCGCAGGCGAGACGTCCACGATTCCCGGGCCGCCCGAACAGGCGCTGGTGCCGTCCGGCGGAAGGTCGGTGCGCTCCGAGGTGCCGACCGAGTACGACGAGCGCATCGAGGCGCAACGCAAGCGGCTCGACGAACTCCGGCTGCGCTTCACGGACCGCCATCCCGATGTCATTTCGACCAAGCGCGTCCTCGCCGACCTGGAAGCCGAGCGCGAGAAGGCCCGCAAGCCGGTCGTCGCGGCCGACGGCACGATCGTCGTATCGCGCGCCACCCAGATCCAGAACCCGGTATTCCGCGAGTTGCGGATCTCGCTGGCCGATGCGGAAGCGAAGGTGGCATCGCTGCGCGCGCGAGTGGCCGAGTTCGAGACCCGCTATCGCGAGGCACGCGACATGGCGGCCGCAGTGCCGCGCGTCGAAGCCGAGTACATCCAGCTCAATCGTGACTACCAGGTCACCAAGCAGAACTACGACAAGCTGCTCGAGCGACGCGAAGCCGCGGTCATGTCGGGCGACCTGGAATCGGCGGGCGGCGTCGGAGAGTTCCGCGTGATCGACCCGCCCCGCGTCACCCAGAAGCCGATTTCGCCGAACCGGCCGTTGCTGATGCTGGGCGTGCTGCTGGTGTCGCTCGCAGGCGGCGTGGCCGTGGCCTTCGCCCGTGACCAGATCAAGCCGACCTTCCTCGACCTGAGAACGCTGGCGCGCTCGACCGGACTTCCGCTGCTGGGCGGCGTGTCGTACATCGCCACCGCGGCCGAGCGCAGCCGGCAACGCGTCTCCCTGGCCCTGTTCTCGGCGTCGACCCTCGGCTATGTCGCGCTGATCGGCGCCCTGGTCGCGTGGTACGCGATGAAGCAACTCGGCAAGTAACTGGAAGGCCACCCCATGAGTCTCATTGAACGCGCAGTGGCCCGGCTGGCCGAGACGGCACCGAAGAACCCGGGCGAGGCCGACGACGCCGGCGGCGACGAGCGGGCCGCCGCACCGCGCAAGACGGCCATCGAAGCGCTGGCCGATCGTCTCGCCGACGCCTCGGTTCGCGCCCCCGCGCCCGTGTCGCCTGCCGGCCCCCAGGCGCCGGCGCCGTCGGCCGCAGCGGCCTCCGCTCCGCAGGCCGGAGCGTCGCCGGTGCCGCAGGTGGCCGGCGCGCCCGAGCCGGTGCGCATCCACCTCGAAGCCATGCGCGCGCGCGGCATGGTCGTGCCCAGCGGCCCTCCCACCCAGGCCAGCCAGGAGTTCCGGGTCATCAAGCGGCCCTTGCTCGCCAACGCGCTCGGCAGGGGCGGCCAAGAGGCCGTGCGCCACGGCAAGCGCATCATGGTGACCAGCGCCTTTCCCGGCGAGGGCAAGAGCTTCTGCGCCATCAACCTGGCCATGAGCATCGCATCCGAGCGCGATCACGGCGTCATCCTGGTCGACGCGGACGTCGCCCGGCCCAGCATTCCGCGGGAACTCGGCATCAACACCGAGGCGGGCCTGATGGACTGGCTCATCAACGGCCACCCCGACCTGTCGCAGTTGGTCCTGAGCACCAATGTCGATACACTGTCGATACTGCCCGCGGGTCGGCGCCACGAGGACGCAACCGAGCTGCTGGCGAGCGACGCAATGAGCCGGCTGCTCGAACAGCTCAGCGAGCGGTACCCCGACCGGATCATCGTGTTCGACTCTCCGCCGCTGCTGGTGACGACCGAGGCGCGTGTGCTGGCGTCGTACATGGGGCAGATCGTGATGGTCGTCGAAGCCGGACGGACGCCTCGCGAGGCCGTGTCGCAGGCTTTGGCGACCGTCGAATCGAACGAAATCGTCGGGCTGGTCCTGAACAAGGCGCACAACGTTGAAACCAGCGGCTATTACCGAGGCTACGGCTACGGCTCGGCGTAGCATCCCCAGTTTCCCCGCTTCGGCGATCGCTGCGGCCCTTGCTGCAGCGATCGGCCCGCTCTCCGGGCCCGTCGCCGCGCAAGACCTCGGCACCGCCGCCACTACCGGCACCGGCGGCACGGCCACGTCCCCGGTCTTCATGCCCGGCATCCGGGTCGCCGCGGTCTATTCCGACAACGTGCTCCTCGCCCCCAAGGGCCAGGAAGACAGCGACATGATCCTCGAGGTGTCGCCGTCGCTCACCGCGTCGTCGCGGTCGCCGCGCGCGCGGTACGACGTCTTCTACCAGATGCGCAATTTCTGGCGCATCGGCGAGAACGAGACCGCCCTCGCCCGCCATGCGCTGAACGCCAACGGCAGCTTCGCACTGGGCGATGATCGCCTCTGGGTCGACCTGACGGGTTACATGGGCACGCTCAACGCCTCGGTCGATGGGCCGATCGCGCTCGATCCCGGGGCCTCGTTCGTCAACGTGTCGAAGGTTCGCCGCTTCAGCGTTTCGCCCTGGTTCCGGAACAGGCTTGGCGATCTTGCAACCTACCAGGTGCGCTACTACGCCGCGCATGCGGCGGGTGACAGCGACTATGCCCTGGCGAGACTGGATCAACGCGCCTCGGCGTCGGTCGAAGGGCTCGCCCGAACATCGTCGCCGTGGAACTGGGGAGGCCATACCGAGGCCCAGCGCCGCGACTACGACGGCGGCATCTCGCGCAGCCGCGAGCAAAGCGGTGTCACGCTCTATTACCGCGTGAATCAGGAGTTGCGGGTCTTCGGAACCGTCGATCACGAGCGGATCGAGGGGGTTCGCAACCGCGACGGCGAGGAAAGCGGCTACGGTCCCGGTGCCGGCTTCGACTGGCGACCGAACACGCGCACCACGGTGTCAGCCTCGGTCTCCAGGCGGTATTACGGCACGGTGAGCAACGCGGGTGCCACTTATCGCTCGGCCCGCTCGACGTGGGGGCTGCAGTATTCGCGGTCGATTCTCACAGGCTCGGATGCGTCGTTGCTGCTCTACGACCCATCAGCGATCACGTCGGGCGGGCTGGAAGGCGTCAACCCGGTGCTTGGAAGCCTCATCGCCAGTGGCGTCGTGCTCCCCTTCGATCCGACCCTGACGCCCGGCGTAATCACCGATGCTGCAGTCCTCGATCGGCGGTTGACCGCCTTCTATGGGCTTTCGGGCGCTCGCAACCTGCTCGCCGTGGCGCTGTTCGTTTCGAACCGCGAATCGACGGCCGAGCTGACCCCGACGGTCTCTGGGGGCGGGATTGTCGGCAGCAGTCCTGCCGGCGGAGTCTTCACCGGAGATCTGCGCGAGCGCGGACTGACCGCGACCTATCGGTTCCGCCTCGACCCGCGCAGCTCGCTCAGCTTCGACGTCGACCGGCGAACCAACGTGTCCCCGACCTTCGGCTTCGATACACGCGTCACCAGGTTGCGCTTGGGATATCTCCTGCACGTGACACGCGAGTTCGACGCGTTTAGCGGCATACGGCGCACACGCCAGCACGCCAGCGGCGTCGGCAATGCCCCGTACACCGAGAACGCCGTCTATGTCGGCGTCGACATGCGGTTCCGCTAGGTTGCCAGCGATGTACGAGTCGTACTACCGTCTCTCCGCAAAACCCTTTCAGCTCAGCCCCGACCCCGAGTTCTTCTTCGGCAGCCGCGGCCATCGGAGGGCGATGGCCTATCTCGAGTATGGACTGCACCAGGCCGAGGGCTTCATCGTCGTCACTGGCGAAGTCGGCGCCGGCAAGACCACCCTGGTGCAGCAACTGCTTGCGCGCCTTCCCGTCAGCAACGTCGTTCCGGTGCAGATCGTCACGACGCAACTCGAGGCGGAAGACCTCGTGCGCATCGTCGCCAGTTCGTTCGGGCTGCCCACGGAGACTGGCGACAAGGCAACGCTGCTGATCCGCCTCGAGCAATATCTGCGCCAGCTGCAGGCCGAAGGCAAGCGCGCGCTGCTGATCGTCGACGAAGCGCAGAACCTCGGCGCGCGTGCGATCGAAGAGCTGCGAATGCTGTCGAATTTCCAGATCGGCACGAAGGCGATCCTGCAGAGCTTCCTCCTCGGCCAGCCGGAGCTGCGCGACCTGATGCAGCGCCCCGAAATGCGCCAGCTCAAGCAGCGCATCATCGCTGCGTACCACCTCGGGCCGCTCGATCGCGCCGAGACCCAGCAGTACATCGAGCATCGGCTGCACCGGGTCGGCTGGCAGAACGATCCGTCATTCTCCGACGACGCTTTCGACCGGATTTTCGCGTTGACGAGCGGCATCCCCCGCCGGATCAACACCCTGGCTGACCGCCTCATGTTGAGCGCGTTCCTGGCGGAAAAGCACGAACTGAACGAGCATGACGTCGAAGACGTCGCGCGCGAGCTCAAGTTCGAACTCGGTCCGCGCCGGGCGTTCTTCGAAGTCAATGCAGCGCCGTCGCCGCCGGAAGCGCCAGCCAACGGCTCGGTCGCGCAGCAGGACACGGCTTCCAGCGCCGCGCCAATCGTCTTCGATCCGGAGCAGGCACCCAGCCGCCTCGTCGATCTCGAAGAGCGCGTCGAATTGCTCGAGTCGACGGTGGGCATGGTGTTCGGCGCGCTGAAGAAGGTCCTCAGGCTGTTGCGCGGACGCGCATCGGGCCCGGCAGTCGCACACGCATCCGAGCGTGCGCAGGAGCGGGAGGTTTCGTGAGCCCTGGGGGCATCGACATCCCGACGACGAACGCGATGTCGATCGACGTCGAAGACTACTTCCAGGTCGCCGCTTTCGCGCCGTGGATCGATCGATCGCGCTGGGAGACGATGCCGTGCCGGGTCGAGCGCAACGTGGCGCTGATCCTCGAACTGCTCGGGCGGCGGCACAGCAGGGCCACCTTCTTCACGCTCGGCTGGATCGCCGAACGTTACCCGCACCTGGTCCGCGAGATCGTCGCCGCAGGCCACGAGCTGGCCAGCCACGGATACGGGCACCTGCGAGCCAGCGAGCAATCGCCCGACGAGTTCCGCTCGGACCTCATCCGCGCCAAGGCGATCCTCGAGGACATCGGCAGGGTCGAGGTGATCGGCTACCGCGCGCCCAGCTTCTCGATCGGCGAGGACAATCTGTGGGCGCACGACGTGATCGCCGAGGCCGGGCACCTGTACAGCTCGAGCGTCTATCCGATCGCCCACGACCACTACGGGATGCCCGCCGCGCCCCGATTCCCGTGGCGCACGCGCTCGGGCATCGTCGAAATCCCGCCCAGTTCGTTGCGCCTGCTCGGGCGCAACCTGCCCGCATCCGGCGGCGGCTACTTCCGCCTGCTGCCGTATCCGGTCTCGCGCTGGGGCATCCGGCGCATCAACGGGCTCGATCGCCAGCCGTGCATCTTCTACTTCCATCCGTGGGAGGTCGATCCCGACCAACCACGGATCGAGCAGGCGGGTGCCCGGTCGCGGTTCCGGCATTACCTGAATCTCGGCAAGACAGCCGGCCGCCTGGAGCGGCTTCTGCTCGACTTCCGCTGGGACCGGGTCGACCGGGTATATGCGGAAGCGATCGGGGTTTGCGGACGCGCTCCCGCTCCGCTCGCAGCCTGAGCCGTGGACGTTGGCAGAGGCGCCCCGCAGAATTCCGCTGGGCCGTCTTGGTAGAGACTTCCGGAATGCGCGAGACGTGGGCTTGCCGGTTAGAGAAGCTTACGGCACCACGCCACACGTTCTATTTGTGAATACGGGCGCTGAAGAGGATCCGACCTGCGAGAAGATGTGCGATTGGTCTGAGCACACGCAGTAATATCTGATCAAGCTTGGCAAAGAACACGAATCGATCTGGAATCAGTCGCGTCACGAAAAAATTGAAGTGACGTAGAACACTCGGAGCCTGCAACGGTTCCCGAATGAGCTTAAGGTCTCGTTCGGTCAGCTTCCTTTCGTCTTCAGTTATGTAAGGCTTGTCGGGACCATAGATGAAGCGTTGCATCGCAGGGTAGAGAACAGTCTCGACGAACCTGGAACGCCTGACTCTGTCCGTTAGTGAATGGGTGTATATCTCGTTGACGATGAAAAGCGCATCCGGCCTTGCCACTCGGACTATTTCGCGCATCGCGACGGGTATATCTACATGGTGAAGAATGTCTCTTGCGACGATATAGTCGAATGTCGAATCAGCATACGTCAATTGTTCGGCCGGCATTTCTCGAAAGTCGATCTGCAATCCCTCTCGTAATGCCAGTGCTCTTGCAATGGCAAGGGAGTCCGGGCTCAAGTCAAATGCGCTTACTTTCGCGCCGAGCTTTGCCAAGCGGAGGGCGTCGTCACCAAAACCACAGCCCACCACCAGAACATTCTTCCCATTTAGATCGTACGCCTGTAGAAGCGCATACATCTGCCAGTACTGGTTCCACCAACGCCGCCCCGGATTCTGCAGAACATCCCAAGAGAAAGCAGTGGACAGAATCTCTTGATGCTGTCTTGCGTGCTCGCGGTGGTAGTCAAGCTCCCGCTGTTGGCGTTCGGTAAGTTGTCGCTTCAAGGCCACCTCCGGGCAGACCATGTCCTTGTAGGTCGCGCTGAATACTGGCCAGTCCACTCATCGGTTTCGCACTTGAGACACCGGGCTGTCCGCTGCCGACGTCTTGCACAAATCGATCAGCGTTTCCCTAGCAAGTTTCGAAAATACGCAATCGTTTTCTTGAGTCCATCCTCGAGTCCGACCTTGGGCGACCAGCCAAGCGCCTGCCTGGCAAGCAGGATATCAGGCTGACGCTGCTTCGGATCATCCGCCGGCAGTGCCTTGAAGCTTAGTCGCGATTTACTTTCACTCAGCCTTATTACCCGCTCAGTCAGACCCAGCATCGTAATCTCGCTAGGGTGCCGATGCTCACCAGCCCAGCAAAGTTGGGCACGGCGGCCATCGCGAGAAGCATAGTACCGATCAGGTCGTCGACATAGCAGAAGGAGCGCGCCTGCTAACCGATAGCGTTGATCGTAATGTCTTCATCTTTCAGTGCCTAGACGATGAAGTTGCTGACTACGCGCCCGTCGTTCGGATGCATTCGCGGACAGGTAGTGAAGATGCGAACGACTTTGACTTGGCCCACCTGCGGCTGGCGAACGAGCGTTGCGGCAAGGCGCTGCAAGCCACGGCGATCACGTCATGGTGCCGTCGAGCCAGGACTCGAAGAGCCTGGCCTTTCCTTCCCAGCTCTCGGCCGCGAGCCGTTCGCGCGCAAGGCGCTGCGATTCGGGCAAGCCCTCGCGGACGCGGCGGGCGACCGCCTGCGCAAAGGCGTCCGCCGTCTCGCAGACGTCGCAGGCATCGGCCCAGGGGCGGGTAGCCGGCAGGTCGCGGACCACCACCGGCTTGCCGGTCGCCAGGTATTCCTTCAGTTTCAGCGGCTGGATCGCCCGGGTGGCCGGCAGATCACCGTAGGGCATCACCAGCACGGCCGCGGCCTTCGCGATCGCCGGCAACCGTGCGAACGGCAGCGCCGGCCGGACGGCGACGCCCGGCATCGACCACAGCGCCGGATCGGGATCTTCCTGGGGGCCGAAAAGCACCACGGTGCCGGTCCCCGGGTTCCGGGACAGGCGTCGCACGAAGTCCACGTCCATCCGGCGGTCGATCACGCCCCAGAACACGACATACGGCGCGTCCAGCCCGGCGAGCTCGGGCGGACCGTCGTCGGGAACCGGCCGCCGCCAATGCTCGAGATCGACACCATGGCTGAGCAGGTGCGCGGATCGCCCCAACTGGCGCAGGTGCTCGACGAGCGTCTCGCTGACCGCCACCGCGACGTCGACCTTCGCAAGCAGCTCGCGCTCCATCCGCTGCATGGTCGCGCCGTCGTAGCCGGGCCAGACACCGAAATCGTCCACGCAGTAGTAGACCCATCGCTTCGCCGGCAACGCGCCGACCAGATCGGCCATCAGCGGGAGCGTCGTCACCACGACCGGAGGCTGGGGCAGTGCGTCGATGACCGGCCGAAGCGCACGCAGCAGCAACCAACGGTTCAGTCGCCGGGAAAACCGGGAACCGAAGGAGGGCCACATCCTGGGGTTCAGTACGCGCGGCGCCGTCGCGGCGTCGGTCGCCGCGACGGGAGCCGAACGGCTCCAGTGCCGCAGCTTCTCCAGCACACGCCTGGCCGTCTGCAGGTCGAACCGCGGGGGGCGCGTACCGATCGTGTTGACCCAGACGACCTGTCGGCAAGCCAGCAGCCTGCCGATCAGGTGTTGGGAACTCGACGGATGCCTGCCCCAGTCATCCGAGAAAACGAGCAGGGGCGGCTTGGCCGCGGCATCGTCGCGCATCGCGCGATTATGCCGCGACGCGGTGCCAGCCGGCGCCGTTAGCGCTCGTCGGCGCCGATGTCGATGCCCGCACCGATCGGACGCGCCTGCCCGTCGATGTCGTCGACGAGTCCCGTGATTGCCAGCCCCGCATCGACGATGCCACTCACCGCGCCGGCCAAGTGCAGGTCACCGGCAACCTGCAACCTGAAGGTCGAGCGCGTTGCATTGGTAACGTTGTTGCTGACGTTCCCGCTGCCACTGTCGCGGCTGATGATCGGTCGGTTCGCCAGGTTGTTCGCAATCTGAACGCCGGTCGTCGAGGCGAATCGATACTCGATCGACCAGCCGAAGCCGTTCTCCAGCAACACCGTGTTGTTGTGGACCGATGTACCTGGGCTTTCGGTGAGCGCGATGCCGACATCGGCGTAAGGGTGACCGTTATCGGTGTGATGAATAAAGTTGTTGCGAATCACACCGCCCTGGTTCGGACGCCCTTGCATGCCGAACCCGATGCCACGATCGCAATCGATGATCGTGTTGCGCTCGACCAGATTGTTCGACGAATTCGACCAGAAGTGGATCGCGAACTCCGCCACGTCGGTATTCGGGCTCGCGATGTTGCGGAACGTGTTCCCCCGCACCACCCAACCCCGGGAGCCGTGCGCGTCGATGCCACCGACGTAGTATTGCGGCCCGATCCCCGCCGTGTACTCGAAGACGCAGTTCTCGACGACACCGTTATCGGAGTACACCGACGGTTTTGCGTCATCGCGCGTCACTTTCAACATCTGCTCGTACGAGTCTCGCAGGACGCAGTTGCGGATCACAGGGCGGTCGACGTCTTCGTTGCCGACCACCTGGACAAGGTGCCATCCGCTGCGCTGCAAGGTCACGCCGTTGAGCTCGAAGTCGCTTCCGGCCACGCGGATCAGGTTGCCGATCTTTGCATTGGCGCTCATTGCATCGCCCTGGATCGTCACGTTCTCGCGCTTTCCGGATGCCGATGCAATCGTGATCTTCGGCGCGTTGACATACAGCGTGTCCGACAGCTGATAGACGCCGTCGGCCAGCAGGATCGCGGTATCGCCGCCGCGCGAGTTTGCAGCCGCAAGCGCGCTCATCAGTTGCGACGCGCTGCTTACCTGGACCTGCGTCGTGCGCTGCGCCGGCGTTCCCGTCGAGCCGCTACCCGTCGAGCCACTACCCGTCGAGCCGCTACCCGTCGAGCCACTACCCGTCGAGCCACTACCCGTCGAGCCGCTACCCGTCGAGCCGCTACCCGTCGAGCCGCTACCCGTCGAGCCGGTGCCTGTCGAGCCGGTGCCTGTCGAGCCGGTGCCTGTCGAGCCGGTGCCTGTCGAGCCGGTACGGGCCAGGTAGAGGCGCTGCCACAGGTTGAACAGCCAGCCCTTCTCGGCCGCAATCTGCGGATCGAAGGTTCCCGAATCGAGCGCGGCCAGCACGATGGCCTTGTCTGCCGGCGAAAGCGCGTCGAGCTCGGCCAGCGACGCCTCGCCCGTCGCGCCGGTGGCTGCGCCGCCGCCGCTGCCGCCGCCGCAACCGGCGAGCCCGATGACGACGGACGCCAGAACGGCGCTGATTCGCTTGAAGCGCCGACCTGGCAGGTTCCTGAACGGCGACACGGGCACAGTTGACTCGACAGTCATGACATCTCCTGGGCGGCTCGAACGCCGACGTCTCTCCCACCCGCCTCCGAGCTCGCCGCAGCGCGCTGCTGCATCGCGTGTGAATTCCGTCACGTCTTCTTGCCTGGTTTGTACGCAGTCCCCTTCGGCAGACGAAGGAGACGTGGCCCAACGGCCGGCTCGAGCCGACCGGAGGCAAGACTAAAGGCAATGCGGACCGCGCCTCAGTCCCGCATTCTGTCTCTTGCGTCAGTCTTCGAGAAGTCGGCGTCCTGGGCGGCCGATGGGCAGGCGTCGCTGCCCGGAACCGAGGAACTGCTCGCGATCGCGCGGTACTGGGAGCCACGCGGCTGGCACGTCACGATCTCGCTGGCCGACGGCGACGAGATCGCGGCTGCCGTCACGCTCTTCGTCCACGACGATGACCTGGTCGCGATGTGCAATTACCGGCGTCGCGAGTACGACCGGATGCTTGTCGGCACCCGTGTGCTCGACGCTGCGCATCAGTGGGCGCTGGCCACAGGCAAGGCGTCCATCGATTTCGGAAGCGAGCACGAGTACCTGAGGCGCTGGGCGCCCGCCGACGGCACCGTATCGGAGTTCGTCGTGTCGGCACCGGAGTCGTTCACCGAGCGGCTCGTCCGTGCCGCGAACAGTGGCCTGTCGCTCGTTCTCCCGAAACGCGACTGATCTCCCCTTGGTCGGAAGGCCGTTGATCTCCGGGACCGAAAGGAAAGGCCGTGCCGGCTGGCGATCGCGCCTGCCCGATCGAATCTGGCCACGATTTCACGGGTTTCATCTGTTCGTCTTGAAACTTCCGATCGATTCGACCGGACGTGCCGTGCCCACGGCGTCAGACGAGGACGATACAGTCGGAAGAATCGAAATCCGCGAGATCTCGGATGCCGGCGATCCCGACCTGGATGAGCTCGTTGCATTGGACGGCATGCGAAAGGTCTTCGCCGTCGATGCAATCACCGATAACCATTGCTACGTCGCGCGCCTGGAAGGCAAGGTCATCGCGGCCACGTGGTCGAGTCGTAAGACGAGTTGCTACGTCAAGGAGCTCGGCCGCGAATTCGCCATTCTCGCGGACGAGACCTACGGGTGGGGCACTTACTGCGCGCCAGAGTATCGCGGGCTGAACGTGGTGCCCCGACTGGTTCCCACGCCAACACCGATCTGGCACGGCGGCACGGCAAGAGGGCTTGTCTGGGCATTGTCGTCACCTCCAACGCGCGGATGCTTCGGGCGATCGGAAAGCTCGGAGGCCGCAAGGTCGGTCGCGTCGGTTATCTGCAGATCGGCGCGTTCCGTTTGCACTATCTCGTCGGCCGCGAAGCCTTCCGTGGCACGACCAGGCGGATTTTCGTCGAGCGAGTGTGGATCTGAGCACGCCGCACTGCGGCCTCGGTCGTCGTGCAGTTTGCAGCAGGAGGGGCTGCCGTGCAGGACGTCGAGGACAGGGTCAAGGTGGAAGCCGCGTTCCAGAACCCGCGGATCGAGGCCCATGCCCAGATGCACGGTCACGAGATGCGCCACCGCTTCTATACTACCTGCTCGAGGGCGCATTCGCGGCGTATGACCACGCCCTCGGTGACGTAGCCTGCCGGGACGCCCTCGTGGTCGCCTGCTCGGGCAAGGGTTTCGAGCCGCTGGCCGGCCGTAGCGCCCGGGTGGTGGGTGGTGACGTCGCTGACAAAGTGATCGAGAAGGTAGATCGCGAGCTCGCCGAGAAGGGGCTCGGTGCCGATGCCCGGGCGATCCTGAGAGACGCGGAGCGCCGAGAGCTTCGAGAACGGAGATTCGACGTCGGACCTATCCGTAATTCTGTGGGCGAGGCATACCATGAGGAATGAAGGACATGGATATGCCGAGAAGGAAGAAAACGGTCGCCGGGCAGGCAGCGGCCCGCGGGCCGCTGCCTGCGCTGCCCGATGAGCTGATCGATCAGCTGGTCAAGGGCCCCATGAGCCCGGAACAAGTGCAGGACCTGATGTTGGCGTTCAACAAGGCCGTCATCGAGCGGGCCATGAGCGCCGAGATGAACCTGCACCTGGGCTACCCGCCCGGTGACGCGAAGCCGACCGACCAGGCCAACGAGCGCAACGGCTCTTCCGGCAAGACCGTGCTCACCGAGCGCGGAGCGGTCCGGATCGAAGTGCCCCGCGACCGCGACGCCAGCTTCGAGCCGATCCTGATCCCCAAGCATGAGCGTCGCTTCCGGGGCTTCGACGAGCGCATCATCGCGATGTACGCCCGAGGCATGAGCGTGCGCGAGATCCAGGCGTTCATCGCCGAGCACTACGGCACGCAGGTCTCGCCCGACTTCATCAGCTCGGTCACCGACGAGGTGATGGCCGAAGCGGCAGCTTGGCAGAACCGGCCCCTGGAGCCGATGTACCCGGTGGTGTTCTTCGATGCGCTGCGGGTCAAGATCCGCGGCGACGGCGTGGTCAGCAACAAGGCCGTGTACCTGGCGCTGGGCGTGCTGCCCGACGGATCGCGCGACGTGCTGGGGCTGTGGATCGAGCAGACCGAGGGCGCCAAGTTCTGGCTCAAGGTGTTCAACGAACTCAAGACCCGCGGCCTGGCCGACATCCTGATCGCCGTGGTCGACGGCTTGAAGGGCCTGACCGAGGCGATCGGCGCCGTCTACCCGAAGACGACGGTGCAGACGTGCATCGTGCACCTGATCCGCAACAGCCTCGATTACGCAAGCTGGAAGGACCGCAAGTCGCTTGCCGCAGCGCTCAAGCCGATCTACACGGCGCCCAGCGCCGAGGCCGCAGCCGAGCTGCTCGAGGCGTTCGCCGCCAGCCCCTGGAGCGAGAAGTACCCCTCGATCGTAGCGAGCTGGCGCCGCGCCTGGGAGCACGTGGTGCCGTTCTTCGTATTCCCGCCCGACATCCGCCGCGTGATCTACACGACCAACGCGATCGAGAGCCTGAACATGCAGCTGCGCAAGATCATCAAGACCCGCGGTCACTTCCCCACCGACGAGGCGGCCACCAAGCTGCTGTGGCTGGCGATCCGAAACGTGCTGGCCAAGACCGTTCGGCCGACCTACGATTGGAAGGGTGCGATGAATCAGTTCGCCGTCCTGTTCGGCGAGCGCTTCACGCTTGCCCGGGCTTGAGAACCATCAGGTTGTTCAACCGCCTCGCCCACGAAAAAACGGACAGGTCCTCGACGTCGTCTGCTGTTCCTGCCGAGAGCCAAATAGCGGTTCTCACTGGCCCCTGCATCGTGCGATCCCTGGCTGTATCCCATTAGTCACAGATGTCGCCATGAAGAACGCTGGCCCGCCGGAACACCTTCGTCACTTGCTGTTTCGACAGGCATCCGGATCCGGTTGATTGTGTCCCCGCCTCTGGCCGGCCGCGACGCATCGTCGGTCCGAAGCCAGGCATGGTTCCCCCTCGACCACAGATATACTCGCCACTCGACAGGCTTGCCGGCGTGCGGCGATTCCGCAGCAACAGGGAGATCCTCGGCCTGCCTGGCCCGGAAGCAAAGCGGGAGGACGTGTCAGATGGGCAGATGCCAACCAACGCAACCGATCCGGCGGGGTGCAGCCAACTGGCGGCGAGATTCTTCGTTCGCCCGCACCACTGCCCCCGTTCTGGTCGCGACGGCCCTGCTGACAGCCTGCGGAGGCGGCGGCACGGACATCGGCGGACCGACGACGCTCGTACGCGAGGCAAGAGTGGATGCGCCGCTGCTCCAGAAGTCGGATCTTGCCTATGTGGGTGCTTTTCGTGTGCCGAACGGGACGAGCGAGGCAGCCAGTTTCTGGTACGGCGGAACAGCACTCGGCTACAACCCGGTCAACAATTCTCTGTTCATGACCGGACACGATCACTATCAGTTGAGCGCCGAGATCAGCATTCCGGCCGTCGTCAACTCCACCAACCTGACCAGTCTCGCAACCGCAGCGCTGCTGCAGCCGTTTCGCGACCCCACCGAGGGCAAGCGCAACAGTGTCAACCCGACCGACGTGAACGGGATCAAGATCGGCGGACACTTCGTCTACGGTGGCTATCTGTACGTTTCGGCACACACCTACTACGAAGCCCAGGGAACAGGCGCGGTTGCCTCACACTTCCGGCGCCCGCTGAACCTGTCTACCACCGGTCAGGTGATCGGCCCGGTCAAGGTCGGCAACAACTACCCGACCACCATCGCCGGCTACATGGCGACGATCCCGCCGGAGTGGCAAAGTGCCTTCGGTGCACCGGCATTCACCGGGCATACCGGAACGCCCGGCTCCCACACCCTGTCCATGGGCCCGGTGGTGGAGACGTTCGATCCGGCGCAGATCGGACAGGCCAATCCGGTACCGTCGCAGCGCCTGTTGTTCTACTCGCTGTTCGACGGCAAGAGCCTGCCGGATCAGTACGGCGTGGCCCTCGAATCGCCAAACCCTTACTGGACTCACATGTCCTGGGTGACGGGCGCAGCCTTCCCGAATGGCACCCGCAGCATCCTGTTCTTCGGCCGCCACGGCCTCGGGGCGGCGTGCTACGGCACAAGTTGCAATGACCCGACCTTCCCGGGCGTTCAGGGCTATCACGCCTACCCCTACATCTACCAGGTCTGGGCCTACGATGCGAACGACCTGCTCGCCGTCAAGGCCGGCAGCAAGGCCTACTGGCAGGTCAAACCGTACGCAATCTGGAAGCTCGAACTGCCGTTCGCACGCGATGAAGGACTCTTGGGCGGCGCCGCCTACGACCCATCCACCAACCGCATCTACATCTCCCAGTACCACGCCGACGGC
>JAKOVA010000222.1 GCA_029782335.1 Actinomycetes bacterium
GAGGTCGCCGGTCATCGAGGGCAGAACGTCGAGGGGGTTCCGACGGTTCGTCACGCCCCAACGCTAGGCGTCGGCGCCCTCGATCCCCAAGGCGCATGTCCAGCCTGCGGCCCACCCCTCCCGAACCTGCGGATGTTTCGACCTCTGGGGGTCGTTTCTGTCCGCAGCTTGGGGGGCGGTGGCCCACCCCTCCCGAACTGCGGGTGCTTTCGACCGCCGGGGGTCGTTTCTTTCCGCAGGTTGGTCCGGGCGAGGTCCGGGCGGCGGCGGAGGGGGTGCGCCGCGCTTGGGGATGATTCGACCTCTGGCCGGAATCTTCGAGTTGAGTCGGGTGTTATCAACTTTCGCAATCGAAGCGCGAGCGTCGGTTCTGGAAGGCCACGGATAGACTGGCGAAACGAGCTCCCAGGAGGGTCTCACGTGTTCGAACGTTTCACTGATCGCGCCCGGCGCGTTGTCGTCCTCGCCCAGGAAGAGGCACGGCTCCTCAACCACAACTACATCGGGACCGAGCACATCCTGCTCGGGCTGATCCACGAGGGCGAAGGCGTCGCCGCCAAGGCCCTCGAATCGCTCGGGATCTCCCTCGAGGCCGTGCGTCAGCAGGTCGAGGAGATCATCGGCACCGGTGGCACGTCGCCATCGGGCCACATCCCCTTCACCCCCCGTGCGAAGAAGGTCCTCGAGCTGTCGCTGCGCGAGGCGCTGCAGCTTGGCCACAACTACATCGGCACCGAGCACATCCTGCTGGGCCTCATCCGCGAGGGCGAGGGTGTCGCCGCGCAGGTGCTGGTGAAGCTCGGCGCGGATCTCTCACGGGTTCGTCAGCAGGTGATCCAGCTTCTCTCCGGCTACCCGGGCCCGTCGGGTTCAGGCCAGACGGCCTCCGGCGGCGAGAAGACCACCACCGGCGGCGGCTCCGGCGACGCCGCTTCGGGCTCGCTCGTGCTGGACCAGTTCGGGCGGAACTTCACCCAGCTCGCCCGTGAGAAGAAGCTCGATCCTGTCATCGGTCGTGCTCGTGAGACCGAGCGGATGATGCAGGTGCTCTCACGGCGCACCAAGAACAACCCGGTGCTCGTCGGCGAGCCAGGGGTCGGCAAGACGGCCATCGTCGAGGGCCTCGCCCAGGCGATCGCCGAGGGCAACGTTCCCGAGACCTTGCAGAACAAGCAGCTCTACACCCTCGACCTTGGCGCCCTCGTCGCCGGGTCTCGCTACCGCGGCGATTTCGAGGAGCGCCTCAAGAAGGTCCTCAAGGAGATCAAGACCCGCGGCGACATCATCCTGTTCATCGACGAGATCCACACCCTCGTCGGCGCCGGTGCGGCCGAGGGCGCCATCGACGCAGCGTCGATCCTCAAGCCGATGCTGGCCCGCGGCGAGCTGCAGACCATCGGCGCCACCACCCTCGACGAGTATCGCAAGCACCTCGAGAAGGACGCGGCGCTCGAACGCCGCTTCCAGAAGGTCGTCGTCGAGGAGCCGACCGTCGCTCACACGATCGAGATCCTCAAGGGTCTGCGTGAGCGTTACGAGCAGCACCACCGGGTGACGATCACCGACCAGGCGCTGGTCGCCGCGGCGAACCTCGCAGACCGCTACATCTCCGACCGCCACCTGCCCGACAAGGCGATCGACCTCATCGACGAGGCGGGCTCCCGCCTGCGCATCCGTCGCATGCAGGTGCCGCCGGACTACCGCGAGCTCGAGAACGAGATCGCCGAGGTCACCCGCAAGAAGAAGGACGCGGTCGAGCGGCAGGACTTCGAGGAGGCAGGCCGCCTTCGCGACCGCGAGAAGGAGCTGCTCGCCCAGAAGGAACACCGCGACGCCGACATGAAGGCGTCGGGCGTGGATCTCTTCGATGAGGTCGACGAGGAGTCGATCGCCGAGGTGCTGTCGTTGTGGACGGGTATTCCCGTCTACAAGCTCACCGAGGAGGAGACCGCCAAGCTCCTGCGCATGGAGGACGAGCTGCACCGCCGGGTCATCGGACAGAACGAGGCGATCAAGGCGGTCAGCCAGGCGATCCGCCGCACCCGCGCCGGGCTGAAGGACCCGAAGCGGCCGTCGGGCTCGTTCATCTTCCTGGGCCCCTCCGGGGTCGGCAAGACCGAGCTCGCCAAGACGCTCGCCGAGTTCCTCTTCGGTGACGAGCAGGCGATGATCACCCTCGACATGTCCGAGTACATGGAGAAGCACACGGTCAGCCGGCTCGTGGGCTCCCCTCCGGGCTACGTCGGTTACGAGGAGGGCGGTCAGCTCACCGAGGCCGTGCGCCGCAAGCCGTTCTCGGTGGTGCTCTTCGACGAGATCGAAAAGGCCCACCCCGACGTGTTCAACACGCTGTTGCAGATCCTCGAGGAGGGTCGCCTAACCGACAGCCAGGGGCGCTCGGTCGACTTCCGCAACACCGTGCTGATCATGACGTCGAACCTCGGCACCGCCGATCTGCGCAAGGCGGTCGTGGGCTTCTCGAAGCGTGACGAGGCCGTCACTTACGAGAAGATGAAGGAGAAGGTGAACGAGGCGCTCAAGCAGCACTTCCGCCCCGAGTTCCTCAACCGCATCGACGAGACCATCGTCTTCTCCGAGCTGTCAAAGCCCGAGGTCACCCAGATCGTCGACCTGATGATCAAGCGTGTCGCCGAGCAGATGTCGGGCCAGGGGATGGGTCTCGAGGTCACCGACGCTGCGAAGGTGCACCTCGCCGACAAGGGCTACGACCCGACGTTGGGCGCCCGGCCGTTGCGTCGAGCCATCCAGCGGCTCGTCGAGGACCCGCTGTCGGAGCGGCTCCTGTGGAAGGAGTTCCGCGCTGGTCAGATCGTCCTCGTCGACGTCGCCGACGACCCTGAGCACCCCGGCGAGCAGCAGATCGTGTTCTCGGCGACCGAAGGGTTCACCCCGCCGGCCTCGCCGGAGAGTGAGCTCGCGGGAACCGGTCCGGCTGGCGCCGGGAGCGGCCCGTCGGAGATCACCGAGAGCTGATCTTCATCGGTCTGCCCGTCCGTCACTCCGCCCGCCCGCGCCCGGCGCCGATCCCGACCAGCTTGCCCACCCGAACTTGCGTACGAATCCGTCGGAGACGGTCGGTTTCGTCCGCAAGTTCGGCGGTGGGGTCAAGTTCGGCGGCGGGTTCGGTTTCGTCCGCAAGTTCGGCGGTGGGGTCGCATCCGTACGCAAGTTCGGCGGCGGGGCGGGCTCGTCGCGGGGTGGTCGCACTGTCGACGCTGCTCATCGTGATGGTGGCCGTCGGCTGCAAGGTGCAGGGCCGGGTGGACGTTTCGGTCTACGACGACGGATCAGGCTCCGTCACTGTCGCCGTGGGCCTCGACGCCGAGGCGTTACAGCAACTCGGCGACCCAGCAACGGCGCTGAAGGTCGACGACCTGAAGGCGTCGGGTTGGTCGGTCGACCCGCCGAGCACGGAGGGGAAGCGGACGTGGTTCCGTGCCACCAAGCCGTTCCGTTCGCCGAACGACCTGGGCCCGCTGATGGAAGAAATCGGCGTGTTTCGGAACTGGTCGCTGGAGGTCGCTGACGGGTTCGGCACGACGACCTGGAAGCTGGACGGGGTGATCACCGAGCGGACCGGCCTGGAGCAGTTCTCCGATGAGAAGCTCGCCGCTGCGCTCGACGGCAAGCCGCTGGGGATGTCGCCTGAGGAACTCCAGGCGCAGCGCGCCAAGAGTGGGCCGGTGCCCCTCGACGTGTCGGTGCACCTCCCAGGCGATACCGACGATCGCACCGTCTTCACCGTCGACCTGGCGGCGGCCTCGCCGGAGCGGCGGGTGTCGGTGACTTCCGAGCGCAGCGCCGGCGCGCCGACACGGTGGATCGTCGTCGGCGGGTTGTTTCTCGCTGGAGCGGCGTTGCTCGTCGTGCTCGGACAGTTGAGTGTCACACGCCGTCGCTACCGTCGGTCTCGATGACGACCTCGGCCAAGGCACGCACGTCGTATCGCTGCATCGAATGTGGCGATGTCGCCCTGAAGTGGGCAGGGCGCTGCGGTGGGTGCGGCGCGTGGAACACGCTCGAGGCCGAGGTCGTCACTGCCAGTTCGAACCGGCCGAGCGCGCTCACTCCGAGCACCGCCGCGCAACCCATACGCGAGGTGCCCACGGTGCTCATCGAGCCGATCACCACGGGCGTGGGGGAACTCGATCGTGTGCTCGGCGGCGGCTTCGTTCCCGGCTCGGTCACCCTGCTCGGCGGCGAACCGGGCGTCGGCAAGAGCACCCTGCTGCTCCAGGTGGCGGGCGCCGTCGCGGCGGGCGGGCGCCGGGTGCTCTACGTCTCGGCCGAGGAGAGCGCGCAGCAGGTTCGCCATCGGGCCGAGCGGCTCGGAGCGTTGGCCGACGGGCTCTTTCTCGCTGCGGAGACGTCGCTCCCGCATGTTCTCGGCCACGTCGACGCTGTCGAGCCCACCGTGGTCATCGTGGACTCGGTCCAAACCGTGCACGACCCAACGCTGCCGTCCGCCGCCGGGTCGGTCGCCCAGGTCCGAAGCGTGACCGCCGCGCTCGTCCGTCTCGCCAAGGAGCGCGATGTCGTGGTCGTCCTCGTCGGCCACGTCACCAAAGACGGCGGCCTCGCCGGTCCGCGGGTGCTCGAACACATCGTCGACACGGTGGTGTCCTTCGAGGGCGATCGGCACCACGTGCTGCGGCTGCTGCGCGCCACCAAGCACCGTTTCGGCTCCACCCAGGACGTTGGCCTGCTCGCCTTGGGCGAAGGCGGCCTCGATCCCGTCGCCGATCCGTCCGGACTGTTCCTGGCGGACCGGCGCGCCGGGGAGGCGGGCTCGGTGGTAATCCCCACGCTCGAAGGGCGCCGTCCGGTGCTCGTCGAGTTGCAGGCGCTCGTGGTCGACAGCCAGGCCCAGCACCCGCACCGGAGCTTCCACGGGGTCGACGCGGGTCGGGTCGGCCTGCTGCTCGCGGTGCTCGAACGGCGCTGCAATGTCCGGGTGCTGCGTTCCGACGTGTACGCCATGGCAGTCGGTGGCGCCCGGGTCACCGAGCCGGCGGCTGACCTCCCCCTCGCGCTGGCCGTCGCGGGGTCGCTGCGTAACGCGGCGGTTCCCGCCGATGCGGTCGCGTGTGGTGAGGTCGGCCTCGGCGGAGAGCTGCGCACCGTCTCGGGGTTCGATCGGCGTCTCGCCGAGGCTGCTCGGCTCGGGTTCCGCCGGGCGATCGTCCCGTCGTCAGCCCCATCGTGCGACGCCCCGATCACCCTTTGTCGGGTCGACACCCTCGGCGACGCGCTCCGGTTGCTCACGCGCGGCGGCGACGTCGACCGGTAGGGTGGCCCGATGGCCCCTCGACGCTCCAAGGCGCTCCTCGAAGCGCTGGCCATCGTCGCACCGGGCACTCCGTTGCGCGAAGGGCTCGACCGCATCATCAAGGCTTCGATGGGCGCGCTCATCGTCGTCGGCGACGGTCCCGAGGTGCTCAACATCTGTTCCGGCGGCTTTCTGCTCGACGCCGCGTTCTCGCCGCAGCGCCTCTCCGAGCTCGCCAAGACCGACGGTGCGATCATCCTCGCTCCCGACGCCAGTCGCATCGCACGGGCGAACGTGCATCTCGTTCCCAACCCGAATGTCCCGACGACCGAGACGGGCACTCGGCACCGCACGGCCGAGCGCGTCGCACGTTCCATCGGTGTGCCGGTCATCTCGGTGTCCGAGGACATGGCCGTGCTCACCGTCTACATGCACGACGTCAAGCACCAGCTCGACACCATCCCGGCCATCCTCAACCGGTGCAACCAGGCCCTCCAGACGCTCGAGCGCTACAAGACTCGCCTCAGCGAGTCGGCAACGTCGCTCACCGCCCTCGAGATCGAAGACCTCGTCACGGTCCGCGACGTGGTGAGCGTGCTGCAGCGCACCGAGGTCGTCATGCGAATGGCTGATGAGATCGAGCGCTACCTCGTCGAGTTGGGAACCGACGGTCGCCTCGTCGGCCTGCAGCTGCGTGAGTTGATGGCGGGTGTCGAGGACGACCGCCGTCAGGTGGTGCTCGACTACTTCCAGCCCGACGCGTCCTGGAACCTCGAGCAGGCGATGGCGACGCTGTCCGACCTCGAAACCGATCAACTCCTCGATGCCGAGGTGGTGGTCGACGCACTCCACCTTTCCGGCGGCACGAACGACCTCGAAGGCAGCCTGCAGCCGAGGGGTTATCGCATGTTGTCCAGGGTGCCGCGCCTGCCGACCGAGCTCGTCTACCGGATGGTCGACGAGTTCCACACGCTCGACAAGCTGATGCGTGCCTCCACCGACGACCTGGCCGCGGTCGACGGGGTCGGCGAGCAGTGGGCGGTGACCGTCAAAGACGCGTTGAGTCACCTCGCGGAGAGCTCGATTCTCGACCGGTACAACTGAGCGCCGGGCGCGACGGCCCAGCGGTCCAGCGGCGCGCGACGGCCCAGCGGCACCACGGCGCTGCGCGCGCTAGAACCGTCGGATGCGCATCACCCTGCCCTCCGGAACGTCGGCCGAGCTGGTGCGGCCGAGTGTCGAACCCTCCCGGGGTTTGGTCCTGTGGCCCGACATCATGGGCCTTCGCCCGCTCTTCGACGATCTCGCCGTGCGGCTCTCGAACGAGTTCGGTTGGGTGGTGTGCGAACCGGAGATCTTCCCGGGCCAGGAGGATCTCCCGCTCGCCGATCGCTTCGGAGCGGTCGCGGCGGTCGACGAGGCGGCCCGGGTTGCCGACGCGGTCGCTGCCGCCGACGCGTGCGGTGTGGAGCCGGTGGCGGTCGTCGGCTTCTGCATGGGGGGCATGTACGCGCTGAAGTGCAGCGCTTCAGGTCGATTCGACCGTGCTGTCAGCTTCTACGGGATGATCCGCCTCCCGGAAGGCTGGGCGGGCCCCGCGCAGCACGACGCGATCGATGCGGTCCGGAACGCGAACGTGCCGATCATGGGGATCTTCGGAACCGAGGATCCGTACTGCCCGACGGAACACCTCGACGAACTGGAAGCGACCGGCGCGGTGGTCGTTCGCTACCAGGGCGCCGAGCACGGCTTTGTCCACGACCCGCAGCGGCCGGCCCATCGTCGCGATGATGCGGCCGACGCGTGGCGACGGGTGGCGGAGTTCCTGGCCTGATCGGCCGGGGGCCTGGCCCGATCGGCCGGGGCCGGCGTGGGATTGATCGGGTTGGGGTGCCCCGTGGAACCGGTGGCGGGCGTCGCCGACCGCGGCCGGCTACTTCGAACGGATCTCGAGCTCGCGCCGCTTGAGGATGCGGTAGGTGCGGTCGTGTTGTTCGAGCCAACCCAGGCGCAGAAAGTTGGAGATCGCCTTGTTGACCCGCTCCCGGCTCGCCCCGACCAAGCCGGCGAGCTCCTCTTGGGTGATGGGGATCTCGAACTCGTCGTGTTCGCCGGCGAGCTCCAACAGGTGCTTCGCCGTCCGTCCGGTCACGTCGAGGAAGAAGGAATCGGCGAGCGCTTCGTCCATCGCCCGGAGCCGTCGCGACAGCATCGCGATCACCCGCCACAGCAGCTGCGGGTGGTCCTCCCACAGCACCTTCAGCGGAGTGAACGGGACGGCCACAATCGCGGACGGTTCGAGGGCCCGGGCCTCAGCCGAGCGCCCGAGACCGTCGAAGAGGCTCATCTCCCCGAAAAGGTCGCCGCGTTCCATCAGCGCAACCATCGACTCGCGCCCGTCGAAGCTGCGGTTGAGGATGGCGATCCGTCCGGCGCGGACGATGTACAACGCGTCGGCGTCGGCGCCCTCGGCGAAGATGACGTCACCCCGAACGAGATCACGCTCGTCGGCGGCTTGGACGATCTGGTCGAGCTGTTCGTCGTCGAGATCCTCGAACAGCTCGATATTGCGGAGGAGCTCGCGGTCGACCATCGGAGCGGAACCTTATCGCCGCTAGATTGCCCCAGTGCCCGGCGACTG
>JAKOVA010000253.1 GCA_029782335.1 Actinomycetes bacterium
CACGCCACGCCGGCTCTTCTTCTGGAACACATGCAGAACGAAAACCGCTGCCTGGAACCTCACGGTATAGACCGCCCGAAACGTACCGCCGGCTTCGTCCCTGATGATCTCGAGGATCCCTGCTCCTCCGAAGCCCCGCAGGACCTTGGTCGATTCGTGCCGCTCTCCCTGCTGCGCGCGACCGAGCGCATGACCGAAGAACTGGCGGACCGGTCCAGGCATTGCCATCAGGTCACGGTAGCTGCTGCCGAGCCAGACGAGAGGCTTCTCCGCGGTCGTCGGGGCATTGACGCGCATTATACCAGTTCGGGAATAAATCGCCGTGGCTTCTCGGCCGTCTCGGACCACGATAGTTGGCGAGACGGCTTTCGATAAGCCGGCAAACGACCGACCCGAACGGCCGCCCCGCGCGAACGCGACCGAGGAGCGGTATCTGCCCAGCGCCCCAGGCTCACCCCCTGAGCCCCACCTCCCCGATCATCCGGCCTATTCCACCCGCCGGAGCCGCCCCATGCCCCTCGCAGCCAGCGTCGTCGCCGACCCCACCCCCTTCACCCCCCACGCCCTCGTCCGCGCCCGCCAGCGCGGCATCGACCCCGAAGCGCTCGCCTGCCTGCTCAGCTACGGCCGCCGCCACCACGACCACCGCGGCGCCGAGATCGTCACCTTCGACCACGCCGCGCTAGACGAGGTCGCCCGCCGCGAGCCGCGCCCGACCTGGCGCAAGGCGGTCGACGCGTCGTCGCTCTACGCGGTGCTGGGCCCCGACGGCTTCGTGATCACCACCGGCCACCGCTACCGGCGCGTTGTCCGCGACCGCAGCCTCGCGTCGCTGCGCCCGGGCCGTCGCCGCCGCGCGCGCGACGCGCACTTCGTCACGCAATCGGGTGTCGCCACCTGATTCCGGCTGCGACAAAAGTGATAAGGTACAAACACAATCGCGAATAAGAGCCCGTGGAGGAGATGACCCCGGCAAGCGGCACCCTGGCGAGCGCGCGCCCGCCCGCCGACCCGCAGCGCGGCCCACGGAACGACCGTCCGCGCCGCCCGCCCCGCCTGTCCAAGTCGCGCCTGCTCGACTACCTGCAGTGCCCCAAGCGCCTGTGGCTGCAGGCGCACCGCCCCGAGGCCCGCGAGGATTCGGCCGCGATGCACCTCGCCTTCGCCAACGGCCACGAGGTGGGCGAAGCGGCGCGCGCGCTCGTCCCCGGCGGCGTGCTGATCGAGCCGCCGAACAACGACCTAACCGAAGCATTGCGGCTCACCCGCGAACTGATCGCCGCGCGCCCGCACCGGCCGCTCTTCGAGGCCACCTTCGAGCGCGACGGCCTGCTGGTGCGCGCCGACATCCTGCTGCCCGGCCCGGACGGCTGGACGCTGGCCGAGGTGAAGTCATCGGGTGCGGTGAAGGATTACCACCCGACCGACGTCGCGATCCAGCGCTGGGCAATCGAAGGAACGAGCGCCGGTCTCGCGCTGGCGCGCACCGAGCTCTGGCGCATCGACACCGGCTGGACCTACGCGGGCGACGGCCGCTACGAAGGCCTGCTGGTGCGCGAAGACCTGGGCGAAGCGGTCGAGGCGCGCATCGCGCAGGTGCCCGACTGGGTGCGCGGGGCCAAGGCGGTGCTGGCCGGAGCCGAGCCCGCGATCGCGATGGGCGAGCAGTGCACGACGCCGTTCGACTGCCCGTTCCAGCGCTGGTGCGCCGCGCAGGCCGGCCCGCAGCCCGATTACCCGGTGACGCTGCTGCCGAACAACAAGGGCAAGAAGCTCGCCGCCGAGCTCATCGCCGAGGGCTACGCCGACCTGCGCGAGGTGCCGCCCGAACGCATCGACGACGCCGAGCTCGCGATGATCGCGCGCGTGACCCGCGAGGGCCGCCCGCGCCTGGACCCCGAAGCCGCGACCGCGATCCACGTGCTCGCCTGGCCGCGCATCTACCTGGACTTCGAGACGATCGGCTTCGCGGTGCCGCGCTGGGCGGGCACGCGGCCGTACCAGCAGGTGCCGTTCCAGTGGGCCTGCGTGATTGAACATGAACGCGAGCACGAAAGCGGGGATGCAACGAGCGGCCGATCGGAGCTGCGCGAGTTCCTCGACCTGTCGGGCGCGGACCCGAGCCGGCGCTGCGCCGAGGCGCTGGTGCGCGAGCTGCCGCGCGAGGGCGCGGTGATCGCCTACAACGCGCAGTTCGAGCGCGGGGTGATCGAGCGGTTGGCGAACCAGTATCCCGATCTCGCGAAGCCGCTACGCAGCCTCGCGGCGCGGCTGTTCGACCTGCTGCCGGTGGTGCGCGCGCACTACTACCACCCGGACATGCGCGGCTCGCGCTCGATCAAAGCGGTGCTGCCGACGATCGGCGCGGGGCTGGATCACGCGGAGCTGGGGGAGGTGCAGGACGGGACGGGGGCGCAGGAGGCTTACCTGGAGGCGGTGAGCGAGGGGACGGGGGAGGAGAGGAAGAAGGAGTTGGAGGAGGGGTTGAGGAGGTATTGCGGGATGGATGTGCGGGCGATGGTGGCGTTGGCGGGGTTTCTGGCGTCTCGCGATTGAGCAAATCGCCAAGTATGGCCTCTTTGCTCGGACCGGTTCGAGTTGATTCAGTGTTGCTTTCGACATCGACCAACCCGCGGCACTTAATGACGTCACGGCTAGACTATCGGTGAGTTCGCACTCCGCAATTCCGGCGAACGCGGCGGTCCGATGGTCTGTCGCGACTCACTGAGCGTGGGCCACCATCACAACGGAGAGCTGAGAGTGGTGGCGATCTAACGGCGTCGTCGGGACCGAGATAGCGCGAGGTTCGATTGCAGGTCCGGTACTGGTGGGTAAATCAGAACCAGACGTACCGCCACGAGGTGCGCGGTGGCTACCTATGGTCACCCAAGCGCAAAGCGAATAACGCGCGTAACCCGTACTACGACTTCATGCGCGAGGTAGCGCCTGGCGACGTTGTGTTCTCATTTTCGGAGACGAGGATACGCGCCATTGGAATCGTCATGTCGCACGCCTACGAAGCTCCGAAGCCATTGGAGTTTGGCCGGGCAGGCGCCTATTGGGGGACGATCGGCTGGCGGATTGACGTACGCTTCAGTGAATTGAGACTCCCAGTGAAGCCGTCGGAGCACATGGCGATACTCTCGCCGCTCCTACCCGATCGGTACGCCCCGTTGCGGCCAAACGGAGCGGGCCTGCAGAACTTGTACCTCACGCGGTTACCGGCACTATTGGCGGGTGCCCTGGTTGACCTGTTGGGTGCAGAGGGGCGGGGCTTAATCAAAGGCCATCGCGTTCCCTATAACGGCGCGGCGGCCATAGGTCTGGCGGAGTGGGAGGAGCACGAACTCGAACGAGTGCGCGCGGATGAACATCTTCGTGAAACTGATCGGGAGGCCATTGTTCTGGCGCGACGCGGCCAAGGCGTTTTCAAGCAGCGCGTCATGTGCATCGAACGCGCCTGCCGAATCACTGGTGTGACGCGTGAAGAACACTTGCGTGCAAGTCACTGCAAGCCGTGGCGTGATGCGACAAACGAAGAGCGTTTGGATGGCGAGAATGGGCTACTGCTCACCCCAAACATCGATCATCTATTCGATCGCGGTTTCATCGGCTTCGATGACAATGGTGATGTGATTATCTCTCCCGTCGCCGACAAGGTATCCCTGCTTCGAATGGGTATCGATCCGAAGCGAACCGTCAACGTGGGGCACTTCACAGTTGGCCAGCGCCGTTACCTGAGCTTCCATCGGGATAGTGTGCTTCTGAAGTCCAGTTTCCTTGAAGATGCACGCTAGGCCACATTGATGTGGAGACTGGGTGTCAGGCCTTCTGGGACTCAAGAAAAACTGGCGAGCACTTGGGGGGGTGATCCTGTGAATCGACTTGCGACCCGAACGAGTGCTCGACCAATGGCGTCAATGGCTACCTTGTCCTTGACCGAACCGAGTATCGAGCTACTGAAGTCAAGCCGTACGCAACCGTGACGGTCATGAGATGATCGACGCAGTTCATTGGTACGACGCACACGCGATCGAATTAGCCAAGAGCTACGAGTCGATCGAGGCCGAGCGCGTACACGCCTGGATGGCGGACCTCTTGCCAACCGGCCCCGGAATCGCGCTCGACGTAGGGGCTGGCACCGGGCGGGATGCCGCTTGGCTCAGTCAACGTGGATTTGATGTCGTTGCGGCCGAACCATCGCGAGCGATGCGTGAGCAGGCCACGCGCCTGCGCCCGGACAGCAGCGTGACGTGGGTGCTCGATGGGCTGCCCGATCTGCGCGAGGTCCTGCGTATGGGCCTCAGCTTCGACCTCATTCTGCTTAGTGGCGTCTGGATGCACGTTCCGCTGGCCGAGCGCCCCAGGGCCTTTCGCAAGCTTGTCACGCTCCTTAAGCCCGGTGGCCTAATGGCGATCACGCTGCGTCGCGGCCCCGCCGAAGCGGACCGTGGCATGCTGCCAGTCTCGGAAGAGGAGATCGACCGACTGGCGCGCGATCACGGAGCCTTCATCGAGCGTAGGCGCCTCGAGGCCGACAAGCTGGGCCGTCCGGGCGTGGAGTGGGTGCAACTGGCCGTACGGATGCCCGACGACGGAACGGGGGCGCTGCCCCTGTTCCGGCACGTCATCCTTAATGACGACAAGTCATCGACGTACAAACTGGCGCTTCTTCGGGCGCTCAGCCGCATAGCTGACAGCGTTGCCGGGTATGCACATCCCGCAAAGGACGGACACGTTTCTGTCCCGCTCGGATTGGTTGCGCTGTATTGGGTACGCCTATTCAAGCCGCTGCTCGACGCAGATCTCCCCCAAAGCCCGACTAACCGCGGGCTTGATAAGTTGGGTTTCGTGAGAGATGGCTTTCGCCGACTCGGTGAGGTCTCGCACCTGGACCTCCGTGTCGGCATGATTTTCGCGGGTGATCGCGCGAATGCGTTGCATGGGGCACTACGCGACGCCAGCAGAACGATTGCGACGATGCCCGCCACTTACCTCACCTATCCGAATGGCGGGCCGGTGTTCCCGGTACGGCCGGACGCGGCTTCACGCCGACCAACGACGATCACTCTGGATGAAGCCTATCTGTCGACGTTCGGAGACCTCGAGGTACCCCTGCATCTCTGGAAGGCACTGCAGCGCTTCGATGTGTGGATCGAGCCAGCGCTAGTTGCCGAGTGGGTGCGTCTGATGCACAGGTATGCGGAATCCCAGGGACGAGTATTAGCGGAACAAACGATCGCTCGAGCCATGAGGTGGTCGGAACCTGGGCGTGATGTCCGGATTGCGCGAGACCGCGCCGCCCAATTGCTGGGCGGAGGCGCGCTGCATTGCGTCTGGACGGGTCGTATGTTGTCAGCGCGCAGCCTTGACGTCGATCACTGCTTCCCGTGGGCTGCCTGGCCCTGCGACCACCTTTGGAACCTGATGCCTGCACACCGTCACGTCAATCAGCGCGAAAAACGCGATCGGTTGCCGAGTGATTCGGCGCTCCGAGGTGCCCGGGAGCGGATCCTCGATTGGTGGGGGCGTGGCTATGTGAGCGATGGAAGTGGCGCTCTTGCGCAGCGATTTATGACCGAGGTCCGAGCGGGTCTTCCGGCTCTGCCCCCGGGCGACGTCGGCCTGGACGACGTCTTTGCTGGCCTCGCCTTGCAGCGGATGCGTCTCGACCACGACCAACAGATTCCGGAATGGTCCACGCCCGCAGCGACGGGCGCAGCCGCCGGTGAGGTGATCTGAATCGGACAGATGATGGGGAATCTGGCGCGATTGCTGCAGCACCGCTTTCGGGAAGCGTGCCCACCGGGCTGGGTATGCACGGTGGAGCATCGGATTATGAGCACGCAACTCGAACGCGAGCTGGGCTTTGCGCCACGTGCAGACGTCTTGCTTGCGCGCAAGGACGGGTCAAGGCGCCTTTGGATCGAATTCGAAGTGAGTCGCGCAGATCCGGTAGCTAACCATGCCAAGTTCGCCGCGGCACATCTGTTCGAGCCGCAGCTGGCCACCGATGCATTTGTGTCGATGACGACGACGCATGTCACGAGGGGGCGAGGTAATCTCGCCGCGACCACGGTCTACCTGATGCGCGCAGTGGGAATGTCAGCCTTCCAGACCGTGCTGCTTCCGAGTCTCGATGGTTCCAGTATCCATGCATTAAACGCGCGGCCCCTTGAAGCACTCCTTGGCGGCGAGGAAATCAAAGTGATGCCCGAGATTGACCGGGTGATCAATGTCTCGGAGCCGGTTGCACGGACTCGCGACGGGCACAGCATCCACCTTGCGGCGAATCTACTCGAAGTGATGCTCAATGTACGGGCATGGAACACCGAAATTCGGATGTCTGATGCGTCAAAGCTGTGGGAGCGTCGAACCGTGACGTTCTTTGTGTACGATCCCCAGAGCCAGGCTTTCGCACCGTCGAAGTTCTGCGCGTTCGTGCCGATTCACCTGAGAGCGACAGTCGCGCCGAACGCCTTGTCGATGACGCTGGCAACGTACTCGACTTTGAGCGAGTCGGAGCCCCGCTTCGACGGAAACGTCGCCCAACGGCACCTGACCAGGCACCTCGGCATGCGAGCCATGCCTATCGAACAAGCAAATTCGACGACGGCCGATCTGTTTCGGTCGTGGCATCGACGCGTAGCGAGCGCAATCGCGCTGCACCCGCGCGGACCAGTGCTCCTGTTGCCGGTCGCGGCGTCGCCCGATCGAGAAGACTGACATTGCGACTGCAATGCATATTGTCCGGACGAGAGCCCTACGCCGACGAATCACACTTGAGCGCGCGAAAAGGCAAAGGCGATAGTCGACGAAGCAGCGGGCGTTGGCGGGTCAGTCTCTGGAGGAGTTCATTAGCGCTAACCCTGACCGACTGTCCTCTTGGCTTGCAGGCATTCCCGATCTTCAATGACCCCCGCGAGGCCGGCGCGTTCCGTCGGAAAAAGCCGCATGAGCCTGACCACTGATTGAGCAAGATCGGCCGCTCGGCAGAAGATTCTCCGGGCATGACAGTTTCTCCCCGAGCATGGCAAGACCTAGACGCGCGTCGAAATGGCGATGCGCGATTCTTGGGGCGCTTGGGAGGGAAACGTCATGCCGCGAAAGAGAGCCGGCAGTGTATTCGAGGAGTTGGCTGAACTTGTCGCCATGCTTCCCTGGTGGCTTGGAGTCGGACTCGCGATCGCCGCGTATGCAACGCTGGGATCGTTCTCGGAACCCGCGCAAATGGGCCAAGGCATACGTCCGGCCCAGGCCGTGTTCCGGGCGGCCGCAGCGGCGGGTCAGTACATTGTTCCCTTCGTTTGTCTTGTCGGTGCGGCACTGTCGGCGTGGCGCCGTGCCCGGCGCCGAAAGCTTGCCCGCGACGCGACGGAGAACCGTGCGGCCGATGCTCTGCATGGCATTTCCTGGCGCGAGTTCGAGATGCTGGTCGGCGAAGCGTTCCGGATGAAGGGCTTCCGCGTCCTGGAACTAGGAGGAGGTGGCCCCGACGGAGGTGTGGATATCGTGTTGCGCAAGGGTGGCGAGACCTTCCTCGTGCAGTGCAAGCAGTGGAAGGCTTTCAAGGTCGGCGTGGATGTTGTGCGTCAACTCTATGGGGTGATGGCCGCCAGGGGGGCAACAGGCGGCTTCGTGGTCACGTCTGGCCGGTTCACCGATGAAGCCAGGTCGTTTGCGGGGGGGCGGAACGTGACACTCGTGGATGGCGCCCGCCTCGCGGCAATGCTCGAGAGCGCGCGATCGGCAAGGGAAGGTGCAGGCGGTCGCACGGCCCAGATCGACCGAGTGACATCCGCAACCGCGACACCTGCCTGCCCGTCGTGTGGCTCGCCGATGATGCGCCGGAACGCGAGGCGCGGCCCGAACGCCGGTGCCACATTCTGGGGCTGCACAACGTATCCCGCCTGCAAAGGTACCCGCACCGTCCGACCGGACGAGCGGAAGCTCGAAGGCGCACCCTCGTCCTGAGCGTGCGGGGACGGAAGCTGTCTCGTATTGGGCTGACGCCGAGCTGAGTGACTCCAGGCGCTTCTCGGAGAGTACGAGCCGGGGTGTGGACGATTACTCGACCAAGTGGCTATGGCGCCTGCGTGCATCCGCCACCGGCTTCATACACGTCGGCGCCGGGGCCCGTACTAACCCTGTGCGGGTGGTTGCCGGCTTCATCCTGGGAAGACCGATGTGTCGGATTGGAATCGATTCCTGCACCCTCTGGGGTCGACTTGGCTCTCGACGTCCGCAGCTCTCGCCACGTTCGACTTCGGGCACGGTCGGCGCACGGCCGGCCTCAATCGGCTCGTACCGTCCGGTGTCGACAGCGCGCCGCGGGACGGCCCGATCCCGCGGTTTGCTCATGATGTCCCTCCAGCCCGGAAAGATAGGGATCACCCGGTGACACCCATCTACCCTCACCTCGTGGCAGAGCGATCGACCGTCAGTCGCGCCACAATCGGGCGAGTTGTAACCAAAATGATAACTTTAGTATTGTTCCCATTAAGGGAACATGCTATCCTTATTTATTAACAAGAACTCTGAAAATGAGACTCGTCGGCCGGGAAATACTCGATGTCTTTTGCTGCGGACATGCCGACTGTCGCAAGTGGCTCGCTGCCTGGATATCTGACATTGAGGCCGCCCAATGGAGGTCGCCGCAGGACATCAAGCTTCGGTACGCCACGGCAAGTTTCCTGTCGGCGAACACGGTGATATTCAACGTCCGGGGAAATGGCTATCGGATGGTGACGCGGGTTGCCTATCGGGTGGGCGTCGTGCAGGTCCAGTGGATCGGGACTCATGCTGAATACGACAAGTTCTACGGGTGACATGGAAGTGAAAGTCATTAGGTCCGACGGCGAGTATCGCGCGTATCTGCGCGAAGTGGAGCAACTCATGGTCGCGGATCCGGAGGCAGGCACTCCCGACGGCGACCGGCTCGAGCTCCTCTCGCTCTTGGTGGAAGACTACGAGAAGCGGACATTTCCGTTCGAGCGTCCCGATCCGATCGAGGCGATCAAGTTCCGCATGAACGAGCAGGGGCTGCGACAAGCTGACCTTGTCCCATACTTCGGCTCGCGCAGTCGGGTGTCGGAGGTATTGAGCCGCAAGCGCCCACTCACGGTCCAGATGATCCGAGACCTATCCGCCGGTCTTGGGATCCCTTCCCAGATCCTCGTAGCGAGAACGTCAGAGACGGCGAACGGACCCGGCGAGCCGGTAGAAGACGCCGATGCTCCCTGGGAGCGATTCCCGGTCAAGGAAATGGCGAAACACGGCTACTTTGCCGGCCTCTCGGAGCAGACGAATCGCGATCCCATGGAACTCGCGCGCGCGTTCTACATGCGGATCATTTCGTCAACTGATCGCTCCGTTGCGCTGGCACGTCGGAGCCTCCGCGGTGACGCAGTCACACCGAAATCGACGTATGCGCTTACTGCATGGAAGCTCCGCGTACTGGACATGGGGCGCAGGAAGCGGACGCAGCGTTCCATACCGAAATACAAGGCAGAGGAGCTCGATACCGCATTCTTGCGGAGGATCGCCCAGCTCAGTTGGTACCCGAACGGTCCTCGTGCTGCGTGCGATCTTGTCGAAAGCATTGGCATTCCGGTTGTCATTGAAGCGCACCTAAGTGGCACATATCTGGACGGGGCAGCTATCTTGGACAGCGACGGAAGCCCCGTTATTGGTGTGACGCTTCGTATTGATCGCATTGATAACTTCTGGTTTACGCTGCTTCACGAACTCGCGCATGTGATGAAGCACTTGAGCCAACCAGGGGACGCCTTTCTGGATCGATTGGAAGATCGGGAAGCTTCGGACGAACTCGAAGTACAGGCGAATCGAATCGCGCGTGACGCACTCATTCCGCGCGCAGTCTGGAAACGGAGCGAAGTTCTCGGTGCACCGACCCACGAGCGCATCTTGCAGCTTGCGCGAGAGCTGAAGATCCACCCCGCAATAATTGCCGGACGTGTGCGGAGGGAGTCCGGCAACTATCGCATCTTGGGCGATCTACTAGGTTCCCGCGAGGTTAGCAAGCTGCTGGCGAGGCCGTCTTTGAGTGAGGCATAGCGTGAACGAGCGGATCGTCTATACGCCCATTCTCAAGGGCAAGATCAATGACCTAAAGGCGCTCGGCAAGATGCCGAGGTGGCTCGTCGCGCTTACGCTTCCAATAGTTGAACTTGTTGCACCAACCGACAAGACGAAGTTCGATGGGGCGATTCTTCGATACGCGGATCAGATACGGAAGCACAGCCCGCTGCATGCGATTGCGGTCGATCTTCATGCCATTGAGCCAGACCGTAAGATCGGCGATGGCACACCCGCATTCGAGGCAACGTTTGCGCACCTAAGAAATGGCGGGGTGCGATTTATCCCGGTACACGGCTTCGACCGTGAGCCGGAACTGTGGGATCGCGTTGCGCCTATCGCTCGCCTCGATGGGCGCGGCATCGCGTTTCGTCTCGAGGTGGAAGACCTTGAATCGCCTGACGACACGATTGGCGAAGTTGTGGATCTTTTGCGAACCGCCGATATTCCGGCGTCGTCGGCGAATCTCATTGTGGATTTGCGATTCCTCGGAGCATTGACGTCAGCAGAGCAAACCCGTTTGCGTGATCGCCTTCAGGAGTTGATCGACGTCGCGCTCACGGCTCGCGATTTCCGGCTTATTTCGGTCGTCGGTTCGAGCATGCCCAACGACGTGAGCGGTGTCCCGAGGGAAGGAATGGCAGCGATCACTCGCAAAGAGTTGCCGCTCTGGCTCGCGGTGCGGACCGGATTCCGGGATAGCTCGATCGCCTTCGGCGACTACGGAATCGTTCACCCGAGTTTCTCGGATAAGAACCCGGCGACGAATGCAAACGCCAAGATTCGGTACACCACGCGCGAGCATTGCTGGATCTTCCGTGGCTACCGTCTGCGAGACGGCATCGGGTACCGCCAATATCATGATCTGTCTGCACGCGTGATTGCACATCCGGAGTATTTGGGGCCGGACTATTCGTTTGGAGACGACTACCTGTTGAAATGTGCGCACCGGGTTGTGTCGTACGGAAATCTCGGCACATGGGTTGCCGTCGATATGAATCATCATCTCGTCTATGTTTCGGCACAACTCTGGAGAGTCGCAGAGCGCTTGGCCGAGGGTGTTCCTATCGAAGATGTGCTGGCCGTCGCCGGGTAACGGTGGACTCGCGGGTCCGTGTCGAAGCGAAGGGGCACCGGAGGAGTGGAAATAGGGGGCAACGTGAACCACATCGACCTCTGCATCCGCGTCTCGACGGAGACCACGTGGACGGGCAGTCTCCGGGAGACGCGCGAGCGCAGTGCGACCCAATACGCCGAGACGAAGGGCGGAGAGGTCGCCGAGGTTTGCCGCTTGTGCGCACCACCATTTGACTGGCGCAACGCCCAGTTTGGCGACCGCATGTTGCAGTCTTCGCTCCGGTCGCACGCATGATCTCGCGCGCAGAATGTTCAAGCGATCGGTGACGGTTTCGAGATTCGTAAGCGACGCGGCATGCGTCGCGACCGCGACAGGTTCGTCGTGGGCATGCGCCCGTTTAGGCGCTCGTGGTTCGGGCGGGTCTGCGACTGCGCTAGCGGCCTGAACCCACACTCCCGAAATCTGGTTGCCCCGTGTCGCTGGCGCCATAATCCATTGTCGCCGGCACCGACTCCCCAAGGGACCTTGCGGGATATCAGGTCGAATCCACGGATCATTGTCGTGACCGATACACAATCGAGCCCTGCGGTAACAGCCGCCTACACCGCCCTCGACGCCCGCAGCTTCCGCGCCAGCGTCCTAACCCGCGGCCCCTGGGACCCCGGCCACCAGCACGCCGGCCCGCCCATCTCCCTGGTCTGCCGCGCCGTCGAGCAAGCCGCCCACGAGCACGGTCTCACCCACATCGCCCGCCTCACCGCCAACCTCCTGCGCCCCGTCCCGATCGGCGACCTGATTGTCGAAGTCATGACCGACTACGTCGGTCGAAACGCCGGGCATTTCTCCGCGCACCTGATGGCCGGCAACAAGGACGTGGCCCGCTTCACCGCCCTCGCGCAGCGCGAGTCGCCGGTCGAACTGCCGGCGGCGCTTCCCGGCCATCCGCTGCCGGGCGCGCCGCTCGCGCCCGAGGCGTCACCGGCAGCAAACTTCCCCTTCGCCGGCCGAGCGGTGGGTTACGCCGATCTCGTGGAGACGCGGATCGCGCGTGGCGAGTTCTGGCGGGGCCCCTGCGCGGTCTGGTTTCGTCTGCGCCATCCGCTGCTGGAGGGCGAGGTGCCGAGCCCCTACCAGCGGGTCGCGGTCGCCGCTGACTCCGGCAACGGCATCAGCGCCGTGCTCGACTACCAGCGCTACAGCTTCGTGAACTCCGATCTCACCATCAACCTGCTGCGCCGACCCGTCGGCGAGTGGATCTGCCTCGATGCCCGGACCGCCTTGGGCGCCGATGGCGGAGGTCTCGCCGAATCGGCGCTCTACGACGCGCAAGGCCTGATCGGGCGGGCGACACAGAGC
>JAKOVA010000258.1 GCA_029782335.1 Actinomycetes bacterium
CGCAGCAACTCGGCGTAGAACTGCGGTTCGATCGCCCCGATCGCCACCCAGCGCCCATCCGCCGTCTCGTAGGTGTCGTAGAAGTGGGCGCCCGTGTCGAGGAGGTTGACGCCACGCGTCTCGTCCCAGATGCCCATGTGGGAGAACGCCCACATCATCATCATGAGGGTCGCCGAGCCGTCGATCATTGCTGCGTCGACGACCTGGCCTTCGCCGGTTCGACCCGCCGACAACAGACCGCAGGCGATGCCGTACGCCATCAGCATCCCGCCACCACCGAAGTCACCGACGAGGTTGATCGGCGGGGTGGGCTGCTCGACTCGCCCGAGGTGCGCCAACACCCCACCCAGCGCGATGTAGTTGATGTCATGGCCGGCGGCCTGGGCGTAGGGGCCTTCTTGGCCCCAACCCGTCATCCGGCCGTACACCAGCCGCGGATTCTTCTCGAGACAAACATCGGGGCCGAAGCCGAGCCGCTCCGCGACACCCGGGCGGAACCCCTCGATCAGCGCGTCGGCCTCGCCAACCAGGTTGAGGAGCGTCTCGATGCCCGCTGTCGACTTCAGGTCGAGCGCGATCGAGCGCCGACCGCGGTTCAACACGTCGGCCGGAGGTGAGGCGGGATCGCCCCCGAACGCGTTCGAGGAGCGGTCCACCCGGATCACGTCCGCCCCCATGTCCGCCAGCATCATCGCTGCGAACGGCCCGGGACCGATGCCCGCGACCTCGATGATCTTCACGCCGTCGAGTGGTCCTGAACCCATCAGGTGGTTTCCTTTCCCATGGTCTGCGCGCTCGTGACCGGTCGGTCGAACTCAGCGGCGTTGATGTGGTCGGCGATCTCCGCCACGATGCGGGGCCAGTGCCGCGGTGGCAGGTCGTGGCCCATGCCAGCGATCTCCACCAGTTTCGACCTCCGCGCCAACTCGGCGGTCCGACGGCCCCCGCTGATGTCGATCAGCGGGTCCTCGGTGCCGTGAATCACCAGCGTCGGGGTGAGGAGAGCCGCCAAGCCCGCCGCCCGCGGTCCGGAACTCACGACCGCGACGGCCTGCCGTGCGACCCCTCCGGGATCGAGCCCTCTCGCCACGAAGCTCGTCTGCCGGCGGCGGTGGTACGCCTCATCGAAATCCGGACTCCCGATGACGCGTGCGGTTCGCATTCCACGTTCGAGGGCCGCCTCGGGTGTTTCGTCCTGCGGAGCCGCTTGGACGACAGCAGCGAGCACCTCCGGTCGCGCCTGGCCAACTTCCGGCTCCCCCGTGCTCGACATGATCGACGTGAGGCTCACCACCCGGTCAGGGTGCTCAATCGCGAGGAGCTGTCCGATCATCCCGCCCATCGAGGATCCCACGACGTGGGCGGTCGCGATCTCGAGTCGGTCGAGCAGACCGAGCGCGTCGGCTGCCATGTCGTCGAGGAGGTAGTTGGCACCTGGGAGGTGAGTCGAGTAGCCGACGTCGCGGTTGTCGAAGCGGATCACCGCGCGACCCGAGTCGACCAGCGCCTCACAGAACTCGTCGTCGTAGCCCGTGCAATGCGCACCGAGACCGCTGACCAGCAGCACCGGCGCCGCTTCCCCGTCGCCGATTCGCTCGTAGTAGAGCTCGATTCCATTGGACTCGACGGTGGGCATGGCCGACCATCGTGGCCCCCTCTTGACGGATCGGTCAAGAGAGGGCAGCTCACCTGCCGACCGCGCTTCGGTCGCCGCTCAGGCCGACATTCGACCAGCGATCACCGACCGCTCAACGCTCAACGTCCCCTCATCGAGGATCACCAGATCAGCGACTGCACCGACGGCGATCCCGCCGGGTCGACCGATGACCGACGCCGGCGTGGCCGATGCCGCCCCCAGCGCCTGCTCCCGTGGGATTCCGAGGTCGACGAGGTTGCGGACCGCCTCGTCGATCGGGGTGACTGCTCCGGCCAGTGAGCCGTCGGCGAGGGTCGCTCGCCCGCCCGCGATCTGGAGCTTCGATGGGCCGTGGCCCCACGTCGTCGCTGCGGTTCCGCAAGGAGCGATCGCGTCGCTCACCACGCAGACCCGAGGACCCGCTGCGGCGAAGGTCAACCGCAACGTGTCATCCGCAACATGGACCCGATCACAGATCAACCCCACCGCCAACTCTGCGAGTGCCACCCCTGCGGGACCTGGGTCGCGCGGCGAGAAGCGGCGATGGGCGTTCCAGCAGTGGGTGAGCATGGAGACGCCCGCGCTCGCTGCCTGGCGCGTGCAGGTCGCGTCGGCATCGGTGTGGCCCATCGCCACGGTCACGCCGCGCCCGACTAGGAGGCCGATGAGCAGGTGTGCGTCGGCGAGCTCCGGCGCGAGGGTGACGAGCCGGACGGGACCTGCCGCCAGGAGCGCTTCGAGCACCGCGGGCTCCGGATCCATCAGCTGCGCCGGGTCGTGTGCGCCGGCCCAGCGAGGCGCGAGAAACGGTCCCTCGAGATGTGCTCCCAGGATCTGGGCACCCACCGAGTCGCTCCCCCGCTGCACGCGCCGAGCTTCGTCAAGGCGCGCCAGCGCGTCGAGATACTCCGCCAGGGTGGCGCTGTGCAGGGTCGGGAGGAACGCGGTGGTCCCGTGCCGCGCCAACGCTTCGGAGAGCTCGACGAGCGCTCCGACCGACGCCCGCCGAACGTCGATCCCCGCGAACCCGTTGACCTGGAGGTCGACGAAGCCGGGAGCGGCGACGCGGCCACTTCGGCCCCGCCGGTCGATGCCGATCTCGGCGATCCTGCCGGATTCGATCCGAGCGTCACCGTCGACCCAACGGTTGCCGACCAACACCCGATCCACGCCGAGCCTCATCGTCCAGCCGCCTGCCCGCAATGCAGCACGAGCCGCCTACCACCGGAGGAAGCCGGGCGGAGGGCCCCCACGCGCAGCATCGCCGGCGACCGTAGCAGCGGCTGGCAGCATCTCTGGATGGATCGGGTCAGCGTGTGGGCACCAGGGCGAGTGAATCTCATCGGCGAACACACCGACTACACCGGGGGTCTGGCGTTTCCCATGGCGATCCAGCTGGGAATCGAGCTGACCGGATCGGT
>JAKOVA010000262.1 GCA_029782335.1 Actinomycetes bacterium
AGTTCGCCGGAGGCCGAGTCTTGCCGTCCGAGGCGGAGCTGTCCTCCCACTACGACGCGAGTCGCGTCACCGTGCGCCGGGCGCTGGAGGTGTTGCGCGCCGAGCGGCTCGTCGAGAGCCGGCAGGGTTTCGGCTGGCTGGTAGCCGCCGACCCGTTCCCCCAGGCGCTCGATCACCTCGGCACGATCGAACAGCAACTCAACGCGTCGGGGATCCGCAGCGAGCGACAGGTGCTCGCCTTCGGATTCGTGCCGGCACCGAACTGGGTGCGGGCGATCCTCCACGACCGGACGGTCCTCGAAGTGCGCCGGCTCCACTTCGCGGACGGCGAACCGTTCGCACGCCTCACCGTGTGGTGCCCCGAGGAGCTGGGTGCAGAACTGTCGCGCGCTGCGGTGGAACGGACGTCGTTTCTCGAACAACTCCCCGTGCGCCTCGGTGGCGCAACGCAGTCGATCAGCGCAGAGGCGGCGTCGCCCGACGACGCAGCCCTGCTCGGGGTTCCGGTGGGTTCGCCCGTGCTCGTGGTCGAGCGCATCACCCGCAGCGTCGAGGACGTCCCGGTGTTGGTGTCCGAACACGTCTTTCCCGGCCATCGCACCCGATTCGCCGTGGAGTTGCCCGTCGACGACGGTGCACTGCCTTCGGGGTTGCGACTGGTGCGTTGAGCCGGATCAGCGGCCAGCGCTCACCACTGGTCCCAGTGCACGATGCGCTCGAGGGGCAGTCGCTTCGCCGGCCGGAACTCGGTCCCCAGGGTGTAGGCGACCGGCAACAGCCCGACCTGGGAACAGCTCTCATAGGGGATACCCAGCAGCTCGGCGGCTTCGCGTTCGGAACCGAGATGCAGGGTGGTCCACGAGCTGCCGAGGCCCCGGCTCCGCAGCGCCAGCATGAAGCTCCACGCGGCGGGAAGGATCGAGCCGTAGAAGCCCGCGGCGTGCTCGTTGCCCGCCCCTTCGGGGATCCGGCCCCAGATGCAGGGGATCACCAGCACCGGAACCTCGTGAAGGTGATCGCGCAGGTAGCGGGCGGAGGCCATGACCGCATCGGCGCGTTCGGTGCGGACGTCGTCGCCGACCCGGGGCAGGGCCGCCGCAGCGCTCAGGTACGGATCGGCGTGGAGGCGGTACAGCTCGGCGAGCGCCGCCTTGCGGATCGGATCTTCCACGATCATCCAATGCCAGAGCTGTGCGTTGGAGCCGCTCGGCGCCTGGGTCGCGACATCGATCGCGTCGAGGATGACCGCCCGCTCGACGGGTCGGGAGAGATCGAGCCGTCGGCGAACCGATCGGGTGGTGGTGAGCACTTCACGAACCCCGAGCCCGAGGTCGGGGAGTCCGGCGTCGTCCATCCGCCGGACGCTAGCGAAGCGCTGTGTCAGTCGAGGTGGACGATGCCCATCCGCACCGCTTGGAGCACGGCCTGGGTCCGGTCGCGGGCGTCGAGCTTCTGGTAGATCGACGCCAGGTGGTTCTTCACCGTCTTCTGGGAGATGTACAGCGAGGCGGCGACCTCTGGGGTCGAGCAGCCGTCCGCGATGAGCTGCAGCACCTCCTCCTCCCGCTTGGTCACCATGCGCTCTTCTTCCGAGTGCGCCTTCTCGTCGAGCCGGCGGACCTCATCGAGCATGGACTTCGCGAGCTGTGGTGACAGCACGGTGTCGCCGGCGGCCGCCATGCGGACCGCGTCGGCGATCTCGCCGGTCGAGCAGTCCTTCACGAGGTAGCCCGACGCTCCGGCGCGGATCGCGTTGGTGAGCACCTCTTTGTCGGCGTGCATCGTCAGCATCACGACCTTCGGCGTCGTGGTGCGTGCCTTCACCTGACGACACGCCTCGACACCGTCGCAGTTGGGCATCGAGACATCCATGAGGATGACGTCAGGATCGAGCTGCTGGGCCAGGGCAACCGCTTCCACCCCGTCCTGGGCCTCGCCGACGACATCGAATCCCTCCTCGAGCATGGAGCGACGCAACCCCTCGCGGAGCATGCGATGGTCGTCGGCGAGCATCAAGCGGATGGGGGTCATCGGGAGCCTCCGGTCGGGTCGAGAACGCAGGTGATGGTGGTGCCGTGGCCAGGTGCCGAGTACACGTCGAGCGCGGCGCCGATCGACGACGCCCGCTCACGCATCCCCAACATGCCGTAGCTGTCGAGCCGTCCCGCCCGGCCGACCTCGAAGCCCACGCCGTCGTCGACGATGCGCACTGCGGCGCGGTCGCCGTCGCAGCGCCACGTCACCCGCACGGTCGTGGCGCGAGCGTGGCGCTCGATGTTGGTGAACGCCTCCTGGGTGATCCGCCACATCTCCCGCTCCTGGAGGATCGGAAGGCGAGCGTGGGTGTCCGCGTCGACGATCACGATGAGATTCGTGCGCTCGCGGACCCGCTCGGCGTACTGCTCGAGGATCTGGGCGAGGCTGGCGTCCTCCGACACGTCGGTGCGGAGGTCGTAGAGGGTGTCGCGCACTTCCCGGATCACGCCGCGGACGTCGTCGCGGAGGCGGTCGAGCGGTTCGCTGACCCGCTCACCCTCACGGTCCTTCGAGACGATGCGGTCGAGTTCGAAGGCCAGGTAGGCGAGTGACTGGCCGATGCGGTCGTGCAGATCCCGGGCGATGCGGGTCCGTTCCTCGTCTGCGCCAACGGTCCGCAGGCGGGCGAACCAGCGTGCGTTGTCCATCGCGAGCGACAGCGGCGGAACGAATCCCGACAGCAGGCCGCCCGCTCGGTGATCGAATCGGGCCGGCTCGCGGTGTTCGATGCCGATCAGCCCCATGATCGAGTCACGTGCGCTCAGGGGCGCGTAGAGGCCTGAACCGGATCGGATGTCGAAGCCGGGTGTAGAGGCGCCGAGCGCCGGCATCGACACGACGCCACCGTCGGCAATCGCGTCACGTGGTCCGGGTGGGAGATCAGTGGGTCCGAGGTGGCTGGGCAGGGTGCACCCTTCCGTGCGGACGACCTGCCAGTGCCCGTCGGTGTCGTCGAAGAGGAGGATGACGAGGGCGTCGAAGTCGACGAGGCCGCGCAGGCGGCCGACGGTGGAGTCCAACACGTCGTTCATGTCGAGCGACTGGGGGAGGGTCTGGGCGACCCGGTGCAGCGAATAGAGGAGCGCGTTGGCGTCCGCGAGGCGTGAGAGCCGGTCGAGGGCGAGGTCCCGCTCGCGGTCGGCTTCGCCCGAGACACGGCGGCCATATCCCGCGATGACCGAGGTCAGCAACAACATGCCCGACCAGGTGCCACACGTCCGCAGGTCGGCGGGCGTGCGAGCGGGGTCCAGCAGGACGGGGAGGCTGATGGCGAGCGACGAGGCGATCCCGATGCGCAGCGCGAAGCCGTATCCCCGGGCGAACCCGGCGATCGAGACCGCCGTGATGCAGGAGAACACCCACGGCGACGCCCAGTTCCCGGTGAGATCGACAACGGCGACATGCAGCGCGACTTCGGCGACGACCGCAGCGAGGCCCGCGAGATCGCCGGTGTAGCGGATCGGCCGGAACGAGCGGATCATCGCGTAGGTCGTGACCACGATCGTCGTGACGATGGTGGACGTGTGGCCCGCGATGAGCTGGCCTGAGGCCAGGAGAATGCCGATCACCGTGGTCGCGAGGCGCATGGCCATGACGACGCTCGCGAAGTTGCCGACCCGGTCGATCGGCTCCCCGACGAGGTTCGTCAGGCCGCGGTCCGCCCCCGCTGCCGGATCCACGCTGGCGCGACGGAACTCGCGGGCGAGCCGCTGCTGGAACGTCGGCGCGACCGGCTGCGCCGGGGGGAGCGGTTCCGTTTCGACGGGTGGCGAGAGCGTGGGCACGGGTAGGGCTACTCCGGTCGGGTAGGTCTGACGATCTATCGGCGTGCCACGACGGGGCACCTGAACCTTTTCTTCGACGCCGTCGTTTACGGTGGCACGATGCTGTTGGTCGGCCTCACGGGTGGGATCGGATCCGGGAAGACGAGCGTTTCGGCGCGTCTCGCCTCGCTGGGCGCTGTTGTGGTGGACGCCGACGCGATCGTTCACGAGCTCCAGTCGCCCGGACAGCCCGTGCTGGCGGAGATGGTTGAGGAGTTCGGCACCGCGATCCTCCACCCGGACGGAACGCTGAACCGTCAGGCAGTGGCGGATCTCGTGTTCACGAACAAGGACCGTCTCGCCCGACTCGGTGAGATCGTGCATCCGCGGGTTCGCGACGAGTTGTTCCGCCGGGTGGCCGAGCAAGCAGAGACCGACAACGTCGTGGTACTCGACATCCCCCTGCTGGCGGAATCGGGTTGGGAGGGCATCGTCGGCACGATCGTGGTGGACCTCGATCCCGAGGCCGCGGTGCAGCGACTGGTTGCGTATCGCGGCTTCTCCGAGGAGGACGCCCGGGCGCGGATCACCAATCAGGCGTCACGCGACGAACGCCTCGCGAAGGCAACCTGGGTGATCGACAACTCGGGGACCCCGGAAGATCTCGCCGTCGCGGTCGAGGAACTGTGGGCGAATCTGGTCGCCCGCCGCGACGCGGCCCTCAGCGACGGAGCGAGCTGAGCGTCGCCGCCACGAGCACGGTGACGCCGCCGACGATCCCGAGCGGCCCGGGCCGTTCGCCATAGAAGACCGCCCCCAGTGTCGCGGCGAGGACGGGTTCGACCGTCGCGACCACCACCGCCCGCGACGGCGGGACACGGGCGAGGCCCACGGCGAGGCACTGGTAGGGGAGCCACGTCGAGATGACCGTCAGGCCCGCGAGGAGCCACCATTGCGAGACATTCGGCCACGCCGGGCGCACGAGCAGCGCCAGGATCGCGCCACCGGCCGGCAGCACGATCGCGTACGTGCGGGCGGCGCCGAGCTCCGCGAAGAGACGCCGGCCGAGCAGGTAGTAGCTCGCATAGGTGATGCCCGAGGCGAGGCCCCAGCCGACTGAGGCGACCCCGATCGTGATGTGCTTGCCGCCAGCCGCGCTGATCGCTGCGGCGCCGAGGAGGGTGGCGCCTACGAGTGCGACGTCGATCGCGGCGAGTCGATGGCCGAGGAACATCCGCGCGCCCAGGGCGACCCACGCCGGAGCGGTGTAGAGCAGGACGTAGGCGAGCGTGATCCCGCCGGCCTCGATGGCGAGGGGGAGCGACGCGAAGAAGACCACGACCCCGATGAGACAGAACGCCGCGAGCCGTGCCGCGACACCGACGCCCCTCGACGCCGGCACGGAGGGGCCGCCGGGTGCGTCCGCTCGACGCGCAACCGCCACCTGGAGGGCGAAGCACGCCCCGCCGAGCAGCGCCCGCCAGGTCGCTAGCTCGGAGGCAGCCATGCCGTCGGCGCCGAGGCGGCGGGTGAACACCCCGATGAGCGCCCAACCGGACGCTGCGACGAGGATCGCGACATACCCGAGGCGGGCGGCGTGCGGTGTGTCGTCGCTGAGATCGGACGTCGAGGGGTCCATGACGCCGGACAGGCTGTCAGAACCCCTGGGTAGTCTCGCAATGATGTCCGATTCGTCCCCCTTCGTCCTGCCGACACCCCGCGACGACACCCCGTTTCAAGTCGTCTCCGAGTTCCGTCCGGCGGGCGACCAACCGAAGGCGATCGCCGCGCTTGCCGAGGGCATCTGGCGAGGAGAGCGGTTCCAGACGTTGTTGGGCATCACGGGTTCGGGCAAGTCAGCGACGATGGCCTGGACGATCGAACAGGTGCAGAAGCCGACGCTCGTGATCGCCCCCAACAAGAGCCTCGCGGCGCAGCTGGCCAACGAGTTCCGCGAGTTCTTCCCCAACAACCGGGTCGAGTACTTCGTCTCCTACTACGACTACTACCAGCCCGAGGCCTACATGCCGGCCTCGGACACCTACATCGAGAAGGACGCGACGGTCAACGACGAGATCGACCGGCTCCGCCATGCG
>JAKOVA010000272.1 GCA_029782335.1 Actinomycetes bacterium
GCTCGCTCTGCCAGCGCGACGACGTTGGTGGTACCGCCGACGTTGTGGGCGTGGATCTCCTCGGCGTCTCGGTCGCGGTACTTCAGCGACGCCGCCGAGTGCCAGACGGCGTCGAGGCCGTCGAGGTGGCCGGCGAGGTCTGCCAGGTTGGGGTCGGTCACATCCCCGACGATGACCCCGACGCGTTTGGCCGCCTCATCACCGAGGTGTTCCGACCGGTAGTGGTCCATCGCAGTCGACAGCTGGGCACGGAGACGCTCGAGCGGATCGGCGCCGGGCCGGTCGCGTACGAGGCAGGTGATTCGGGCGTCGGACTGCTCTAGAAGTTCCAAGACGAGCGCGGCACCCACGAATCCCGTGGCGCCGGTGACGAGCACGTGTGACGACGACATTCGCTAGAAACTATGGCCTCTCCGAGTGTGAACGGTGTCCACGGATCGGCCACCGATAGCGTTCGAGCAGCACGGGCCGGATGGCATCGGCGCAGGAGGTCGGTTGTGCAGCACATGAAATGGTGGGGCTGGGGCGACGAGTCGACGACGTTCGACCACCACGACAAGCCCGCCCTCGCTCCCTTCGTTCTCGACAAGGTCGGCATCAACTTGGATTCGGGATCCTCGAAGGTGATCGCCTTCGACGAGCTCGAGATCGAGCCGTCACGCCTGACCGATGAGTTGCGGACGGCCCTCATCGAAGCGGTCGGCGACGATTGGGTCCTGGACTCGCCGATGGAACGAGTGGTCCACACCTACGGCAAGTCGTTGCGCGACCTCGTGCGGATCCGCCGAGGCGATCTCGGGCGGCTCCCCGACGTCGTCGTCTACCCCCCTGACGAGGATGCAACCGTCGCGGTGCTCGAAGCTGCGCTCGCCGCCGACGCGGTCGTCATTCCCTTCGGCGGCGGGACCAACATCTCGGGCTCGCTCGAGGCGCCGCGCGGCGAGCAGCGCTGCGTGATTTCCCTCGACATGGCACGCCTCGACCAGGTCATCGACATCGACGTCACCTCCCGTACCGCCCGCATCCAGGCCGGGGCGCTCGGCCCAGAGCTCGAACGTCAACTCAACGCTCGCGGTTGGACCATCGGGCACTTCCCCGACAGCTTCAATCACTCGACGCTCGGCGGCTGGATCGCCACCCGGAGCTCGGGCATGCAGTCCGACAAGTACGGCGACATCGCGGATCTCACTCGGGCGGTTCGAGTCGTGACCCCTCGGGGTGTCCTCGCGACCCGGAACGTCCCGTCCACCTCCACCGGGCCGAGCGTCCGAGAGATGATCCTCGGTAGTGAGGGCCGCCTCGGCGTGATCACCGAGGCCACCGTGCACGTCCACCGCGTCCCGGAGAACCGCACGATCCTCGGCTACCTGTTCCCGGACTGGTCACGCGCGCTCCGCGCCATGCAGGCGATTGCCGCCAGCGACGCGGCACCGTCGGTCACCCGCGTGTCCGATGCCGGCGAGACGCAGTTCTCGTTCGCCACCAAGAAGGGCGGGGGGCTCGCCGACAAGGTGCAGTCGCTGCTCTTGAAGCAGTTCCTCACCCGCGTCAAGCACTTCAACCTCGACGACATGTGCCTGTCGTTCATCGGCTACGAAGGCGCCCCCGACCACGCCGCCCGCCAACGAAAGCTCGTCGGGGCGATCGTCAAGGCCCACGGTGGCATCTGTGTGGGCTCCGGGCCGGGTGAGCTGTACGACCAGAAGAAGTTCGACACGCCCTACATCCGGGATTTCCTCCTCGACCGTGGTGGCCTCGCCGACGTGTCCGAGACCTCCGCACCGTGGGCCGAACTCGAGGCCCTCTACGACGGCACGATGGCCGCCGCGAACAAGGCGTTCGCCGAGTTGGGGGTGAAGGGGTGGATCATGTGCCACCTGTCCCACTCGTATCACTCGGGGGCGTGTCTGTACTTCACGTTCGCCTTCTCCGAGACCCCCGGGGAGGACGGCCTCGCGCAGTACGACGTCGTCAAGCGTGCGATCCAGACGGCGTTCATGGACCACGGCGCCACGTTGTCGCACCACCACGCCGTGGGCGTCGAGCACAGCGCCTGGCTCGCTGAAGACATCTCCCCCGCCGGTGTCGAGATGATCCGGGCGCTCTTCGACGGCGTCGACCCCGGCAACAACCTCAACCCGGGCAAGATCATCCCGGGCGACTGAGCCATCTGGCCCGTTGCGCTGAGAATTGTTCAGCCCGCGCCAGCGGGATGCCGAAGAACTGGGGATGCCGCCGGTCCCCCGTGCACCACTGCCTCGGACTACCAAGGGCCTGGTGTCGTTCGCCATCTATCTGGCGGTGCCGATTGCGGGTCTCGCAGTCATTCTCATGTACCGGGCGGGCACCTATTTCGCGATGTCCTCTCTGTGGCCCGTCGGGATCATGTTGGTCGCCGCTGCCCCGGCCAATGCGCTCTCCGCCTGGTGGCTCGGACGCGCTCCGAGCGACCCACTGCGGTTGCACGTTCGAGCGATCATTACGGCGGCGTCGACCGCCGGCGTCATCTACTTCGTCGGATGGGGCCCGCTGCTCATCGTCGCCTACGCGCTCGGCGCAGCGGAACTCCTGCGAACCACAGGAGCCGGCACTGCGGAGCCCCACATGTTGTGGTGCGTCGTTGCGGTCCTGGCCGGAGAGGTCGGCGTCGAGTTCGGCTGGCTCCCCTCGGTGGTTCACCCCGGCCTGTCTCACGCCCTCGCGGTCACCGGGCTCGTATGTCTCGCAATCGTGGCGCGGGTGCTCGCGGAGACGGCGGCGGCGACCGACGCTGCAAAGGAAGCACTCCGGGAGCGTGGCGAGTACTTCGAAGCGCTGATCCGCCATGCGAACGACATGATCGGTGTCGTCCGGCGCGACGGCTTCATCGAATCGATGAGTCCGTCGGTGACCACCATCCTCGGCTACACGCCCGAGGAGGTCGCCGGGCGCAACATCGTGGAGTTCCTCCAGCCCGAGGTCGTCCCCACGATCGCCGCGCTGGTGGAGGCAGCAGCGCCCGGCGCCGAGGCATTCGCCCAACTCGAGCTTGAACTCTGTCATCGCGACGGGAACCGTCGACTCGTCGCTGCGACGTTGTCGGCGCCCGCGGCAGACCGGGGCGACCACATCATCGTCAACCTCCACGACATCACCCACCAGCGCGCCCTCGAACAACAACTCCGCCACGACGCCACCCACGACGCGCTCACCGGCCTCATGAACCGCAAGGCGTTCGGCGAGGCATGCGAAGGCGCCTACGCACGGGCGATGCGCCACGGGTGGTCGGTCGGCATGCTCTACATCGATCTCGACGGGTTCAAGACGATCAACGACTCCTTCGGCCACGACCTCGGCGACATCGTGTTGGTGGAAACCTCACGACGCCTCGCCGACTGCATCCGACGCGAGGACGTCCTGGCACGCCTTGGCGGCGACGAGTTCGCCGTCCTCCTCGAGGCTGTCGACGGCCCCGACGATGCCATCACGCTGGCGGAACGGATCCTGCACGCCGTTTCCGAGCCGATCCCCCGCGTGCCTGACAGCACGCCTCTGGGTGCCAGCATCGGCATCGCCATTCGTGGGAGCGACGGCATCGAGATCACCAACCTGATGCGTTTGGCGGACGAAGCGATGTACTGCGCGAAGCGCAACGGGCGATCGCGTTGGGAGATCGACGCCGACCTGCGCGAGCACGTCACGGCTGGATGAACCGGCCGTCGCGCTCCTCGGCGAACGCGACGAGACACTCCACGGCGCGGTCACGGCGAGGGCCGGTGAACCCGGACTTCGACGGCGCGATCGTCAAGACCTCGACACCGTCGGGCAGGGTTGCCGGGTCGTGGCCCGTGCCGGACTCGAACCGCTCGTAGCACAGCATCTTCGCCGTCGCATCGACCGTCGTCTGACCCGGCCACTGCTCCGCGTCCGGGAGCCGCGGCGTGGCGTACACCTCGTAGCGGTGCCGGCCACTACAGGCCACAACCGGCGGTTGTGGTTCGCGTTCGCCGACGACCTGGGCGTTTCCCGGGAGGCACTGGCCGACGACGAGGGGACGGAATCGACGTTCGGCCCCGCAACCGCACGGGATCACCGCTGCGGTCACGGCGACGAGCAGCGTGATCCCGGCGCGGCGCATCGGCGTCGTCACGACACCTCGATCTCGTAGGTCCGGGGCCAGCGCTTTCCCGTGACCCACAGGCGCTCCGGAGGATCGCCAGGTCGGTGCGCGATGCCGTTGAGGACGTTCTCGCGGTCGGTGTCCGGCGCGCGCAACGACGACAGGTCGACCACGGCATCCACTCGCCCGTCACCGAGGTCGATCCGTACGAGTTCGGTGGTTCGCCACACGTTCGCCCACACGTGATCGCCGACCACCTCCAGTTCGTTGAGGTTCAGCACCGGGCGACCCCGCCGGCGCACCTCGAGACGTCCGAGCACCTCGAAGGTCTCCGGGTCACGGAAGAGCAACGTCGACGAACCGTCGCTCTGCACCCAACGTCGACCGTTGCGGTCGAACGCCAGGCCCCACCCCTCCCCTGCGTAGCGGAAACCCCGCTGTTCGCCGAGCGTGGCGCTGTCCCAGACCAGCGCGCGTCCCTCCCGCCAGGTCAGCTGCACGAGCCGTTCGCCGGCGGCGCCGAGACCCTCGGCAAACACGTCGGCAGGGAGCGCTCGCCTGGCCCGGATCTCCCCTGTGGTCGGGTCGGCTTCGCGGAGCTCGCTGACGCCGTACAACCCGACGCTCTCCATGAGCCGATTCCGTCCGAGGAAGACCAGCCCCTCGGTGAAGGCATCGGTCGCGTGGGGGTGCTCGGCGAGCACCGCGGCGCGCAACTGCCGGGGCGGAGTCGCTGCTGGAGTCGGATCGTCGGCGCACCCCACCAACAACGTGGCGACAAGGAGAAGCGCGCTGACGAACCGCACGACGACCAAACGTAGACTTCCCCCGGTGCGACACCACGTCGAACCGCGGCGCATCCCGCTCGACAACGTGTTCAACCTTCGCGACCTCGGCGGCTACGAGACCGTCGACGGGGGTCGTGTGCGCGCCGGACGCCTTTACCGGGCAGACGGCCTGAATCGCCTCAGTGACACCGATGCGCGAGTGGTCTCGACGCTCGGGATCCGAACCGTCGTCGACCTCCGCACGCTGGGCGAACGGGAGCAGTGGGGTGCCGCCCCGGCGCACCTGTTCGACGCGACCGCGCTGCACCTGCCGTTGATCTGCGAGTTGTGGCCGATCTTCGAGGAAACCGACGATCACGATCCGGTGGCCTACCTCATCGAGCGCTACCACGAGATGGCCGTCGAGGGGAGCGAGTCGCTCGCAACGCTGCTCCAGTTGCTCGCCCGAGACCCCGACGCTGTACCGCTCGTCTTCCACTGCTCTGCCGGCAAGGACCGAACCGGGGTCGCCGCCGCCGTCCTGCTCGGTGTTCTCGGGGTGCCCGACGATCAGATCGTTGCGGACTACGCGCATTCGGCCGTCGCGATGGAAGACCTCGTGGCGTGGGTCCACGCGAACTCAACGCCCGACGACCCACCCTTCGCCGACCACCCGACCACGTTTCTGGCGTGCCCGTCCGAAGCGATGGCGGGATTCCTCCACGACCTCGAGGCGCAGCTCGGGTCGGTCGAGGCGTACGTCCAATCGATCGGGGTCGACGACGAGACGATCGCGGTCCTCCGCGAGGCCTACGTCGAGCGCTGATCCGCCACGAACCCGGCGACCACCTCGACGTGGTGTGTGTGGGGGAACATGTCGACCAACGTCACCCGATCGAGCCGGTAGCCGGCGGCGGTGAGCAGCCCCGCGTCGCGTCCGAACGATCCGGCGTCGCAGCTCACGAGCACCACCACCGCTGCGCCGGTCGCGACGATCCGTTCAACGCCGACCCGACGGAGCCCGCTGCGCGGCGGATCCGCGATCACGGCATCCGCGGGCGACGGCCGCCACCGCTCGATCGAGGTCGCGATCACCGTCACGCGCTCGCGGAGGTCCGCCAGGTTGTACCGAGCGTCAGCGGCCGCCGCGCGGTTCGCCTCGACCGCCACCACCTCCCCCGCATCGACGGTTGCGGCGAAGAGGCCGACCCCGGCACACAGATCGACGAGACGGCGTGGCGTGCCGGCGAGTTCCCGCAGCGCCTCACGCACCTCCGTGACGAGCACCTCGGCGCCGTCGGGGCGGCTCTGGAAGAACGAACGCCCCGAGATCCGCCACCGACGGCCGGCAGCCTCCTCGTACAGGAACGCGGAGGCCGCCTCGGCAGTGCCGACGATCCTGACCGTGTCGGCGTCGAGGCCGGGAGGGAGCGACACGTCACCGACCGCCGGGTCGACGACCACAAGCGTGTCACCCGTTCGTGCACCGATGCGGATCGTCACCTCGCTCGCGCCGGGGAATCGGGCACCGCCCAGGATGCGAGCGGCGATCGGATGGGCGACCAGGCACTGCGGCGCGGCGACCCACTCGTGGCTGCGCGCATGACGGAAGCCGAGTGAGCCGTCGCTGCGGGCAACGGCTCGGACCGTCGTCCGGAACGCCAGGTCGGCCATCTCGACGACCCGGATCGGAGGGATCGCCGTCACCTTGCCGATCCGTCGCAGGGCATCGGAGACGACGGCGACCTTCATCGAGTGCTGCGCCCGAAGCGTCGCGTGCTGGAGGTCACAGCCGCCACAGCCCGCTGCAACCGACCGACACGGCGGCGTCACCCGATCGGGCGATGCCGTGAGGACGTCGCGGACGGCCGCAACCGCGTATCGAGGTCGCTGCTCGAGCACCTCGGCGGCCACACGCTCGCCCGGGAGCGCGCCGCGGACGAAGACCGTACGGCCGTCTTCGAGGCGTCCGACCGCTCCGCCACCGGACTCCGCGCCGGTGGTTTCCACGACGACCACGTCGGGGGTGTCCTTCGCTGCGAGCCCTTCGACAGACGCCATGAGCCGAGACGGTATCGTCGCCCGGGTGGCCGACACCCAGACCGTCCTCATCAAGGTGCACGGCCCTGATCGACCGGGAATCACCTCGTCGCTCATGGCGGCGCTCGACGAACTCGGCGCGGTCATCGGCGACGTGGAGCAGGTCGTGGTGCGCGGCCACCTCGTTCTGGCGCTCGTCGTCGACGTCGCCGCGACCGCATCGCTCGAGCGCGTGCGCTCCTTCAGCGACGATCCCGACCTGATCGTCGAAATCGAGCCGGCGCACCCCTCTCCCACCGACCGCGACGCGGGTGTGGTCGTCACCGTGATCGCGAACTCGGTGCCGTCGGACCTTCGCGCCGGCGCACGGGAGCTGGCGCCCGCCGACCTCGCTGCGGTCGCGGAGACGATCGCCGCGCACAACGGCAACATCGACCGCATCGTCCGGCTCTCCCGCTATCCCGTCTTCAGCTACGAGCTGGTCGTCCTGGGCGCGCCGATCGACGAACTCCGCGCCGACCTGATGCGCTTGTCACGCGATCGCTCGATCGACATCGCCATCCAGCCCGACGGCCTGGGGCGGCGTTCCCAGCGGCTCGTGGTGATGGACGTCGACTCCACGCTGATCCAACACGAGGTGATCGAGCTGCTCGCCGACGAGGCCGGTTGCCGGCCGAAAGTCGCCGAGATCACGGCACGGGCGATGGCCGGCGAGCTGGACTTCGAACAGTCGCTCCGGGCTCGGGTCCGGCTTCTCGCCGGCCTGCCGATCGACGCGCTGCAACGCGCCCGCGACCGGGTCGTTCCCACCCCCGGAGCGCGAACCTTCATTCGCACGCTGCGGAGCATGGGCTTCAAGGTCGCCATCGTCTCCGGCGGATTCACCTATTTCACCGACCACCTCCAACAGCTCTTCGAGATCGACCACGCGTTCGCGAACGAACTCGAGATTCGCGACGGCCACCTGACCGGCGAAGTCGTCGGCGATGTGGTCGATCGACGCAGAAAGGCCGAACTGCTCCGCCAGGTGGCGTCGATCGAGGGGATCCCGCTCGATCAGACCGTCGCGGTGGGCGACGGCGCGAACGACCTCGACATGCTCGCGACCGCGGGGCTCGGCATCGCGTTCAACGCCAAGACCGTCGTCGCCCAGGCTGCGGACGTTGCGATCTCGGTTCCCTACCTCGACGCCATCCTCTTCCTCCTCGGCGTCCGCGAGATCGACGTTCTCATCGATCCCGACTGAGCGCCTCGAGGACCGCCAGCGCCCACCCGTCCCGCTCCTCGAGGCGGCTCACCACGAGGCCGAGCGCGACGAACGGGGCGGTCACTCGCTCGACGCCGTCAGCGAAGATGCCGCTCAGCAACAGGTGTCCCGGCCGTGCGACACGAGCGGCGAGCGCCGACGCGTTGGCGATGAGCGTCTCGGCACCGATGTTCGCGACGACGACCTCGAAGCTACCGTCGACCTCGTCGATCGGATCGGCCGACACCTCCACGATGTGCTCGACGCCGTTCGCCGTAGCGTTCGCGCGTGTCGCCAGGATCGCCTCCGGATCGATGTCGACGGCGACCACGCGTCGGGCACCGAACACGCCAGCAGCGACGCTGAGCGTGCCCGATCCGCACCCCACGTCGAGCAGGGTCGTGGGAGCGGGACGACGACGCGCCAACCATCCGGCGCAGAGCACCGTCGTCGGATGAGCGCCGTGGCCCCAGGCGCGTTCCGGGTCGATCACCACCTCCAGGTCGGCTCCGCTCGACGCAACCCACGGCGGGCGCACCACGACGCCGGGCGCGATCTCGGCAGGGGCTGCCCACGGTTTCCACGACTCGACCCACGCATCGGGATCCGCCGCGACCACGACGGTCGCCCACCGGCCGGCCACCAGCGACTCGACATCACCCGGATCCGCGTCGGTGATCAGCCGGACGAATCCGTCTCGGTCGTCGGGTCGCTCCTCGACCCCGGAGATCCCCAGGCTCCACAACTCGCCGCTGGCGAGCTCCACGTCCTCGAGAGGAACGACGACCGCCACCAACTCCACGAACCCACCGTAGGGGCAACGACCCGGCCCGCTGGGTGAGCGTGACCGGCGGGACGGAACGGGTCGATGGATCCCATCCGGGCGGTCGGATCTAGGCTCGTCGGTCATGGTCGGAACCGATCGCCCCATCTCCATCGCTCCGTCGGTGCTACCGGCGGACTTCTCCCGGCTCGGGGAGGAAGTCATCGCCTTGGAAAAGGCAGGGGTCGATCGCATCCAGTGGGACGTGATGGACGGCCGTTTCGTGCCGAACCTGACCTTCGGGCCCGACGTCATCGCCTCCACCCGCGGGCTTGTCAGCGTGCCGTTCGAGGCGCACCTCATGGTCGAGGCCCCCGACGAACTCGCGGCGCGCTACGTCGAGGCGGGCTGCGAACTGCTGATCGTCCACGCGGAGGCGTGCCCCCACCTGCACCGGACCCTCGGCCACATCAACGAACTCGGCGCCACCGCAGCGGTTGCCCTCAATCCCTCAACGCCCCCCGAGGCCGTGCGCTACGTGCTCGACCTCGTCGGAATGGTGCTGGTCATGACCGTGAACCCCGGTTTCGGCGGCCAGGCGTACATCGACACGATGGAACCGAAGATCTCCACGATTCGACGCTGGATTGTCGAGGGGGGCTACGACGTCGACCTCGAGGTCGACGGAGGGATCGGCCCGGTGACCGCCGCCGGCGCCGCCGCAGCGGGTGCCAACGTGCTGGTGGCCGGAAGTGCGCTCTTCCGCGACCCCGAGGGCCTCGGTCACGCCGTCGACGAGATCCGTGCGGTCGGAAGCCGAGCGGCTCGTCAGTGAACACCTTCCGGCGGGCGGTGGCGGCCGCCGTGACCACCCTGGCGCTTGCCGGAGCCGGATGTTCCGAGTCCCCGAAGGTCGAATTTTGTCATGAACTTCGTGACACGTACCGGTTGACCGCATTGCGGGATGCGATCGATCGCAACGATTCCGCAACGATTACGCGCTCGCTTCGCAAGCTGCGCGATCTCGCCGACGACGCCCCGAAGGAGATCGCAATCGACCTTCACATCGTCGTCGACGCCGTGATTCAGACGGTTCGACGGGTCACCGGGGTCCCCGGCCTCGACGGCGAGACGCTGCCACCAGACCTCGGAACGTTGAACGCAGCGCTCGAACGTGTTGCGAAAAGTTCTCAACGCGTCGTGGAGTATGCCGATCAGGAATGTGGCTTCAGGTTGGATAGATGACGATTCGTCATCGAACCGCAATGTAAGTTACGGTTCGACCCGCTGCCTGGCCCCGCAGACAACCCTGGAGAACTCCGCGATGTCATCCGCTTCCCCGACCGCAGCCCGACGACCCGCCGGCGCCCGATTCGCCCTGGGACTCCTCGCCGTCATGCTGCTCTGCTTGGGCACCGCCGCCTGCAACAAGGAACAGCGCCCCTACGAGGCCTTCTTCTACGCCAACAAGGAGCGAGCGGCGCATCGGCTCGGCGCCCTGCGCTGGAACGACGAGCTCGCCGCCAAGGCACAGCGCTGGGCCGAGCACCTCGCCGATCTCGGCTCCCTCGCCCACTCCACCCTCACCGACGGGGTCAGCGCGGGTTGGAAGCGCCTCGGCGAGAACGTCGGCTCGGGTGGCGACGTGAGCGAGGTGCACGACGGGTTCATGGGTTCACCGACCCACCGGGCCGCGATCCTGGGCAACTTCGAACAAGCCGGGGTCGGCGTTGTGGAACGCAACGGCAAGATGTGGGTCGTCGAGGTCTTCAAGGCCTGACGAACTCGCTCGCCATCCCCGAGCACCTTCGAACCGACCGAAAACGACCGGAGCCCTGCACCCGAATGGGATGCAGGGCTCCGGTTGCGTTTTCGTGGCCGACGGTTAGCCCATCTGACCGCGGCGGGTGATCACCTTGTCGATGATTCCGTACTCCTTCGCCTCTTCGGCGGTGAACCAGCGGTCACGGTCGGAGTCCTTGTGGATCTGCTCGACGGTCTGGCCGGTGTGCTGAGCGATGCGCTCGGCGAGCATCTGCTTGATGTAGGCCATCTGCTCAGCCTGGATCTTGATGTCGGCAGCCTGACCCTGAAACCCGCCGGAGGGCTGGTGCATCATGATCCGCCCGCTGGGGAGGCTGTAGCGCTTCCCCGGCGCGCCGGCGCACAACAGGAACTGGCCCATCGAGGCGGCAAGGCCCATGCAGATGGTGCCGACATCGGGCCCGATGAAGTTCATCGTGTCGTAGATCGCGAGACCGGCGGTGACCGAGCCGCCGGGCGAGTTGATGTGGAGCCAGATGTCCTTTTCCGGGTCCTGGCCCTCGAGGTAGAGGAGCTGGGCCGAGATCAGGTTCGCAACCTGGTCGTTCACCTCGGAACCGAGGATCACGATGCGCTCCTTGAGGAGCCGCTGGTACACGTCGGAAGACGGGTCGAGCGCGCCCGGCTGCAACATGGTCGGCGGGAGCATCGGCGGCGGCGTGCTGGGAGTGGATGACATGGAGGGAAGGCTACCGCCGCCCTCGGTCACCCCAACGCCGACGCTACGGTGGACCCCTCGCGACGCGGACGTGGCGGAACTGGCAGACGCACCGGGTTTAGGTCCCGGCGCCCTCAGGGGCTTGGGGGTTCGACTCCCCCCGTCCGCACCACGTTCGTCCGACCCTCCCGCTGGAGCACGACACGTTCGCCCACGATCTCCTCCGGGCCCTCCCAGCGAGCCAGCACATCGGGATCCCGGGTCATCGCATACGCACGCCCACCGTCGAGGTCGCACACCGCGAGTCCGTGCGTCGGTGCGCCGTCCCGGCCGTGCAGCACCGTCGCCGCCGCGATCGTCGCCGGGCCGGCCACCTCGTCGAGGATCGGGACCACCTCAGGGGCAGGCGAGGGGGTCCGCGGCGCGGTCTGGCCGAGCGGCGGCTCGGTCGACCACAGCGCCCACGAGTGCTTGGTCATGTGCATGCCGACACCGGTCGTCAGCCCGAGCGACGACGGGTCGCTGCGGAGGCGGTCGACCATCGCGGTGATCGAGTGCGCCAGGTAGTTGCACGCAGGACCCCCGGCGAAGGGCAGGCCACCGGTCACGGTCAGATCACGGCCGTCGAGCCGATCGGCGTCGATACCCAGCGCATCGAGCGCGAACTGCACCGAGGACGCGAAGCACGAGTAGAGGTCCATGTGCCGGATCTCGGCCGGCGAACAGCCCGCGATCTCGAGGACTGCCGCCGCGCACCACTCCATCGCGGGAGAACGCCACAAGTCGGGATGTTCGGCCACGTAGCGGGCGTCATCCGCCTCGGCTGCGGCCCGCAGGTAGACGCGCCGGTCGACCGGAACCCCCAGCCGGTCGGCCGCCTCGTCCGACGCGACGATCAACGCCGCAGCCATGTCGACGTCCATCACCGCAACGGTGTGTTTCCGGTAGGGCGACGCGACGATCCGGTTGTCGGGGCTGGGCGCGACCAGTTCTGAGGCGGTGCGCACGTGATGGTCCCACGCCGCTGGATTCTGCGACGCGACGACGGTCATCGGCGCGAGCAGGGCGCCGATGTCTTCGAGGTGCGCTGCCGGCGCACGGTGGCGATGCGCCCGCCGTGCCACATCACGCAACGCGAACGTCGCATACGCCTGGAACACCTCATGGCTCAGCTCCTCGGGGTGGAACGGCCATTCGAAGGGCATGTCCGGGGTCGGGTCCGCACGATGCGACCAAGGCGGCCGCTCGCCTGCCCGTTTCAGGACGCGTTTGGTCGCGAGCGCCTCGGCACCCACCACCACAGCGACGTCGAGTTCACCCGCCTCGATCGCGTGTGCTGCGGCCACCGCGAGCGACTGGGCGCTCGTGCCGCTCATCGTGGATGTCCCGCGGTGGCGGGGGGCAATCGCGAGACGCTCGGCGAGGCGACCCACCGGGTCGTCATACGGCCAGCTCATGCAGTACACGACCGCGAGCGACTGCACCACGTCGAGCACGTCGCCGCGGGCCGCACTTTCACGGACGGCGTCACGCACGACCTGCTCCTGCATCACCAACGGCTCCGGCGCGTCGTCGCCAGGATGCCAGGTGTGCTGCGCGACGCCGATGAGACACGCTCGTCGGCGGCCAGCGGTCATGTGCCGGTCCAGTTGGGGGCGCGCTTCTCCTTGAAGGCGAGCGGCCCCTCCTTCGCGTCAGCGGTCGCGAAGACCGCCTTGGACAACTCGGCCTCGATCCCGTACGCCTCAGCGAGGGTGGTCGACAGGCCGCGAATCACCGACTCCTTGGTCGCCTGCACGGCGAGCGGTGCGTTGGCGGTGATCCGCCGTGCCCACTCGAAGGCACGGTCCATCAGCTCTTCCTCGGCGACAACCTCGTTGAGGAGGCCCAGCTCGAGCGCCCGGCTTGCCGGGAACGCCTCGGCGGTGAGCAGGAACTCCATCGCCGCCGGGAAGCTGAGCTGGCGGGGAAGCCGGGCGGTCGTTCCGCCTCCCGCGAACAGCCCCCGCTTGGGCTCCATCACCCCGAAGGTCGCCCGAGGGGTCGCGATGCGGATGTCGATGCCGCCGAGCATCTCCATCCCCCCGGCAACGCACGGCCCGTCGATGGCAGCGATGATCGGCTTGTAGATCTTCACGTCCCGCAGCACCGCACGGGTGCCGTCGTCGAGCCGACAGCCATCGATCTCGGCGACGTCACCGGCGTTGATCTTCTCGATCAGTTCGGTGACCTGGGGGATGTACGTCTTCAAGTCGGCGCCCGACATGAAGTTTCCGGGGACGCCGGTGACGATTCCCACCCACAGCTCGTCGTCGTATCGGAGCTCTCTCCAGGCCGCCGCGAGGTCACGGAAGTGGTACAGGTCGCAGGAGTTCCTCGCCTCGGGGCGATCGATCGTGATCAAGAGGACGTGATCGTGGCGAACCCCGGCGTGAGTCGGATGTCGCTCAACGCGGATCGCCATGATCTACTCCGCGACCGCGACTGCGGTGCCCTCGACTTTGACCTGACCCTCGGCGTTGGCCACCGAACACTCCAATTCGAGGAGCCGCCGGCCGTCCTCCTCACGCTTGGCGGCAACCACGATCCGGGTGCTCAACATCTCGTCAGGCCAGGTCTGTTTCGTGAACCGCACCCGGTACGAGACCAGGTTCCCGATGCCCGCGTAGTTGGTCAGCGCGGTGCCGAGGAGCCCCATCGTGAACATTCCGTGGCCGAACACCGACGGCAGCCCCGCCGCGGTCGCAGCGACCTCGTCGGTGTGCATCGGGTTGAAGTCGCCGGAGGCGCCCGCGTACTTCACGAGGTCACCCCGGGTGAGCTTGTGGTCGATCCGCGGCGCCTCGTCGCCGACCTCGACGTCGCGGTAGCTGAGCCGACGTGACATGTGGCTTCCCCCTGGAGCACTCGGCCCGGGCAACCCCCTGCCACGGGCCTCCGGAGGCTACCCATTCCGAACTCAGCAGGCTCCTGCCGAGATCCCGTTCCGACGCTGCCGAGATCAGGGGCGGTCGCGCCGCCCGTACCGGGTCACGCTCGCCCGCGCCCGTAGCGAGGCTGCCGAGATCAGGGGCGGTCGCGCCGCCCGTACCGGGTCACACTCGGCGGCGGAGGGCTTCCGTCCGCATCCGGCGAGTCGATCGGCTCGCCGGCGGTGAGTGTCAGTGGGATGACTCCCGCCCAGCCACCCGACGCGACGTCCTCCTCATCGTCGAGCGGAGGACCGCTACGAACCTTGAGTGACGCGGTCTCGAGGGGCACCGCGATCACCGCCGTTTGACGCAGCTCGACGCGGTTGCCCGGACGGGTCTCGGCGCTCCGACCCGGAACAATGTGATCGACGAGGCGCACCAACGCCTCCGCGGCCTCGTCGCGATCGGAGATCCGCTCGGCCTTCCCGACGATGACGACCGACCGGTAGTTCATCGAGTGGTGAAACTGCGAACGGGCGAGTACGAGACCATCGAGCAGCGTCACCGTGACACACACCGGCGCTCCGTCACTCAGCGCTCGAGTGAGCCGCGCTGCGACCGACGCGTGGAGGAGGAGTCGATCGCCATCGCGGCCGTAGGCCATTGGGATGACGAAGGGCGATCCATCGAGTACGAACCCGACGTGGGCCACGAGGCCCTCGTCGAGCACTGCATAGGCGGCCTCCCGGTCGAGGCTCGCTCGTTCCGAGCGGCGCGCGGTGGTTTCGGCTGACGGGGTGAAGGTCTCGGACACAGCCAGAGCATGGCGCCGCCGCAGCCACCCGCGACAGCAGATTTCGCACCCAAGCCCCCGGCACCCGAGCTCCCGGCACCCGAGCTCCCGGCACCCGAGCTCCCGGCACCCGAGCTCCCGACACTTCGCTCCCGGCACCGTTCTCGGCAGCCTCCGGCCGAAATCTCGGCACCACGCTGCTGAGATCATCCCCGGGCGGCGAGCGGGGCCGCGCACCGCTATGGTGCCGGGGTCTCGGCCCTCGGCGCCGCGCTTCCCCCGAGCGATCCCTCACCCGAACGGTGAACGCCGATGTCTCTATCCCGCGACTCCCTCCTCGCGGAGGTCGCCCGCGCGCAACACGGGCTCTTCCGACGGACCCAAGCCCTCGAAGCGGGCTTCCCCGCCTCCACGATCAACGATCTCGTCCGCCGTGGAACGTGGGTCCGTGTGGGCCGTGGCGTCCTCGCACCGGCGGCCCTTCCCGCAACGTACCGCCGCTCGGCGATGGCGGCGGTGCTCTCCTTCGACGAAGCCACCGCGGTTGCGTCGCACGAGTGCGCCGGGACCCTGCACGGCTTCCGGTACCTCGACAACCACCCCATCGTGGTGACGGTCCCGTCCGATCGGTGGAACCGCTTGCACGGCGTCATCGTCCACCGGTCCTCGGACCTGATCGACGAACAGGTCGCCGTGCGCCACGACATCCCCGTCACCTCGCCGGTGCGCACGATGATCGATCTGGCGGGAGTGCTGCATCCGAGCCGCCTCGAGATGGTGCTCGACGCCGCCCTCGGATCGAAGCTCGTGGAGCTGCCGATGCTGGTTCGCACGTTCAACCAGGTCGCCCGTCGGGGTCGCCCGGGAGCTGGCCACATCCGTGCGTTGCTCGCCGCACGGGCAGACGGCTACGTCGCCTCCGATTCCGAACTCGAACGCCGCCTTCGGGCATTCCTCACCAGATACGGCTTCCCGCAACCGGTCGCGCAGCTTCCAACGTGGTGGGAGGGCCGGCTCATCGGCCTCGCGGATTTTGCCTATCCGTCGGTCCGGGTGCTGCTCGAACTCGATGGCCGGCTCGGCCACAGCCAGCTCGTGGATTTCGAACGCGACCGCCTCCGTGACCAGCGCGCCATCGCAGCGGGTTGGCGCGTGATCCGCGTGACGTGGCGACAGTTGCACCGCCATCCCGAGCAGGTACGTGAGGTCCTTGCTGCGGTGCTCCCGAACGTCGCCGCGTAGCTGACAGCCGCACGGCGGCCGAACCCGAACCCAGCAGCCTCGCGCCGAAATACCGGCCCACGACTTCCGAGATGACAGCTACACGGCGGCCGAACCCGAACCCAGCAGCCTGG
>JAKOVA010000281.1 GCA_029782335.1 Actinomycetes bacterium
AGGTGCTGCGGTGTTCTGGATGAGAACGAACTTCCCGAGCTCGATGAGCGCCACACGAGCGGACTTCAACGTCATCGCGCAATCGGCAACCAATGCGACCTATCAGGCCGCGATCTACTCCCTGAACGTCTCCACTGCGACGCTGATCAGCTCTGGGCCTGCTACGCAGAGCGCTACCATCCCATCGGCAAACGGGCAGACGCTTTCGGCAGCACTTGGGACGTGGAATATCACGCCGGGTGAGTACCTGATGGCGATCTACTTGTCCGGGTCCAATGGAAGTTGGGTGGCTCCGCTCGGGCTCCAGTCCGGCGTCACCAACGTGAGCCAGTCGGCCTATTGGGCTGAGGGGCATCAAGCAGGTCTCGTAGCTCCCCCAAACTCGATCCATTTGTCGAACCAGAATGCCGGGTTTTCTGCGCGGCCTTGGTTTCGTCTGATCGGCACGTTCTAAGCCAACGATCGAGTAATTCAAGACCTGTGATAGCGTGAGGACGTGGCGACCGTCCTCAAGAACATCCTGAACTTCACGGGGCTTGTGGTCGGTGTGCCGTCATCGCTGCCCCACCTGCTCAACATCAACGGGGTCGCGAAGGTTCCGCAGGATCTTCTGGCCGATGGTGCTGGCTACACGATCACCGCCGACTCGGTCAACGTCACGGTGACTCGTGGTGCGACGGCCGCGGCGTCGGTCAATGTCGAGTGCACGATCCCGCACTCGATCGTCGACTTCGAGCCACTGCCCAACGGGATCGCGACGTCCAACTACCCGTTCGTCGTGCAAGGCGGCGGAAGTGCGGGCGGTGGCGGCGGCATCACGCAGATGTCGGCCAACGGTGTCACCGCGACGGGCCCACAGCTCGTTCTCCAGAATGGCGGAAACGTCACCTTCGGCATCGTCGGCAACACGATCACGGCCTCGGTGCAGACCGCGGGTGGCACGGCAACCGGTGTCGGGATCTCGGCGGGCACCCAGAGCCAGGGCACCGGCGTCATCGTGCTCTCGAACTCGAACAACGTCTCGTTCGGGATGTCGAACAGCTCGATCGTGACGGCGTCGGCGAGCTACTCGCAATCGACGGCACCCGGAGCTCTGGCTGCTGGAACGCAGACCGCGACGAGCGGTACGATCGTGCTCTCGAACTCGAACAACGTGTCGTTCGGGATGTCGGGGAGCACGCAGATCACGGCGTCGGCGAGCTACTCGCAGAGCACGGCTCCGGGAGCTCTGGCCGCCGGTACGCAGACCGCTACGTCGGGAACGATCGTGTTCTCGAACAGCAACAACGTCAGCTTCGGCATGTCCGGTTCGACACAGGTCACGGCGTCGGCGAGCTACTCGCAGTCGACCGGACCGGCGGCGATCTCCGTCGACGGCGTCGGCGCGATCTCCAACGGTACGGTCGTGTTCTCGAACGGCGGCAACGTCACGTTCGGGCTCGCCGGGTCGACGATCACGGCGAACGGCCCCGGCGGAACGGCTCCCACCGGAGGCATCGCGCTCGCGGCCGGTACGCAGACGGCCACGAGCGGTACCGTCGTGATGCTCAACTCGCAGGGCGTGCTCTATGGCATGTCCGGCTCGACGCAGGTCACTGGCCGCGTGATCTCCGTGATCGCTACCGGTATCGAGCAGATCACGATCTCGGGTGGCAACGGCATCTCGATCTCGCAGGACGGCGCGCCGATCGTCGTCCGGGCTGGGAGCTCGAACGGTTCGATCAGCATCCAGGGTCGTAGCGGTGTCTCGATCGTCGGCGGTTCGAGCAACAACTCGGCCGCAGATGTCGTGATCTCGGCGATCAACACCGGATCTATCCGGATGTTTGCCTCGGAGATCAGTGGCACAGCCGATAACATCAACCTGAGCGCTGGCATCGACGGCAACCTCACGGCTGGCCGTAACTTCAATTGGGTGGCAAACGTCGACGGCAACATCACTGTTGGCCGCAATGCCAGCATGCTCGCCGGCTCGACGGCATCGATGGCCGGCATCAACCTGGCTGTGCTTGGCGGCGCGAACAACGTCTCGATCAATCCGGGTAAGTCCCTGATTGTGACCGCTGGCAGCGCGATCGGCATGACAGCCGGTGCAGGTTCGGTCGGCATCTACGCGGCGGGTACGGGTGGTCAGTTCAACCTGCTCGCCGATGCGGCGATCACGGCGAAGGCGCCCAACATCACGATGGGCGCCGACAATCGCCTCCAGCTCGGCGGCGCAGCCTCTGGCGTTGTGATCACGGCGAACACGAGCGGTATCAGCCTCTCGGCGTCGCAGACCAACGGTGATCTCGCTGGCAGCTTTGGTCGAGACATCAACCTGTCCGCGGCTGGTACCGTGCGTCTCACAGCGACCGGCAACGTGTCGGTGTCGGCCGGCGCATCGGGCGCGTTCTCCGCTGTTGGCAACGCGAGCATGATCGGCGGCTCGATCGGGTTCCTCGCTGGCGTCACCGATGTGACCGTCACCGCAAGTCGCAACATCGCAATCGGCGGCGGGACCAATGTCTCGATCAACGCAGGCGCTGCGCTCTCGCTGGCTGCGGCCAACAACATGACGTTGCAGGGCGGCGGTGCAGCGACGGTGCAGGCCGGTGGCGTGATGAACCTGATCGGGTCCGAGATGGTGATCGGCGGTACGTCGAGCAACCTGACGATCTCGGCCGCACAACGTCTGACCGTTTCGGCGGGCGCCCACGTGATCATCACGGGTGGCAACTCGGTGCAGATCCTCGGGCAGCACCTGCGCATCGCGACCGCGGATACTGGCGCGAGCCTCGCCTTCTTCGGTGAACCGACGGGCATCCCACGTCCTGCGATCACCGGTGCTTCGTCCTCGGTCACCGGGGCACTCGGCCAGCTCATCAGTTCGTTGGCCGCGATGGGCCTCATCTCCAACAGCCTGACATGATGAAACGACGACGTAGCAAACGGATCTACTACTGCGTCGTGATGCCGACGCGGCACATGAGCGTCACGATGGGCGCGGTCTACGGATGCTCGACCAAGCGCGAGGTCGCTCAAGCTCATCTCGAACGCGCGATCGATCGCGGCGCGCGCTCCTTCCGGATCGACACGACCTTCAACCCGCCGAAGGGCTACAGTAAGTGGCTCCATCCGGCCCACTAGCGAGGATCTCATGCCCGATACGACCGACCCAACGACCGCGCCGCTGACGACGACGACCACTCCGACGACGAAGCCCGGATACAAGACGACCGAGTTCTGGTTCAAGGTCGCCGCGTTCATCCTGTCGTGCCTGTTCGCGTCCGGCGCGATCACCAACGACAAGGTGCTCGCGATCGCGGGCATCGCAGCCTCGTGGCTCACGTCGATGGGCTACACAGTCAGCCGCACGCTCGTGAAGTCGGCGGCGGCCAAGACGATGCTCGTGATCATGTTCATGCTCGGCGTGGGCGCCGTCAGCTCGACCGGCTGTCACACGGTCGCGCCGCAGGTGATCCACACCGTCGAGGATTGCATCAACCAGGACCGACCGGCGATCATCTCGCTGATCGAGAGCTTCTGGCCCAAGGATGGTGGTGCGCCGCACTGGAACGAGATCGAGACCGCCGGGCTCGCCGCAGGGGTGCACGTCGGTGGCTGCGCGATCCACGAGTTCGTGCAGCAATACCTGACGCCGGCCCCGGGCAACCACGCGCCCGACCCGCTGAACGGGTGGGCGGCCGAGGCGTTGATCGTGTCGTTCGACTCGAAGGCCAAGCTCGCCGATCGCGTCACGTTCAAGACGCCACACGGCAACCTGTAGGATGTCCACCGTTCTCAAGAATATCTTGTCGTTCACCGGCCTCGTGGTTGGTGTTCCGACGAGTATTGCGCACTTGATCAACGTCAACGGGTTGGCCAAGAAGCCGCAGTTGGTGTTCGCGAACGCTGCCGGATACACCATCACCGCCGACACGATCAACATCACGGTGACTCGACTGTCTGGCGGGGCGGCGAGTGTGAACGTGTACTGTGAGTTCTGGCACTCGATCGAAGATGCCGAGCCTCCTGGCGGGATTTCGCCGAGTAGCTTGCCTTTCACGCTACAGAGTAGCGGAGGCAGCGGTAGCAGCAGCTTCCCGAACGAGTTTGGCGCCACAGTCTTCGAGTGGAACGACGACTGGTTGATGGGGGCTCAGTTGGCTCAAGGGAATGGTTGGAATGGAATTCCAATCGGCACCCCACCGTACACGCTGACGCTCAATGGCTTGAATACGGCCCTGACCCCAGCCACCGGGACAGAGCGAATCGGTGTCATCACGTTGGACACCGGAACCACGAACACAGGCGAGGCGACACTCACCACGGTCGCTTCCTGTGTGCTGGCGCCAACTGCGCCTGGAGGTGTTGGCGGTCCTCAGCAGTGGGAGGGCGTGCTCAAGTGGCCGCTGCTATCTACAGCGCTCGAAGAGTTCTCGACCTCGTTCGGTTTGCAGGGTAACGCGCCAGGATACGGTTGTCTCTTCCTGTACGACAGGGGCAACGTAGGAATCTTCGGCCTCCCTGGAATCAACCCGGGTAATTTGGATGTCTTGCAGGTGTGGGTGGTACAGGCAGGTGTCGCGACTGCGGTGCGCCTGGATGGAACTACACAGGGCGGCATCACCACTGTGAATGTCCCTGTGGTAGCAGACGCGCTCGGCAACTCGACGGGCTACTACCACGTAGAGATCAACGCGTCTTCGACGCAGGCGGATTTCTATGTGACCACGGATTCGATGCCGCGGACGTTGGTGTGCAGCATCTCCACCAATCTTCCGACGCATAGCCTGTCGAGCCGGATCCAGATGATCAAGAGCGCTGGAGTGACCGCGCGTTCTGTGGCGGTCGATTACACCCGGTGGAGGATCACTCCGACCACCGCGCGGACGCCATGAAGTTAGGACGCAAGAAGTCGCCGATTGATCGACGGACGTTGCAACTCACGGCGTACCTCGACGTCAAGGCGATGCCTGCGCCTCCGCTCGCGCGCCCGTGGTCGCGCATAGGCGGCAACCTCGATGGGGCGGTGATCCCGATCTCGATGTTCGCGAACAACGTGCTCGGTGATTGCACGTGCGCAGCGCTCGCGCATCAGGATCAGCTCGCCGCGGCGCAGACCGGGCAGACCTCGTCGCTGTATGATGATGATGTCATCGCGTTGTACCGCGGCTCTGGCTATGACCCACACGACCCGAGCACTGATCAGGGTTGGAACAACCTCGATGCCGCGCGAGCGGCACGCAAGGCTGGTTGGATCGAGGGCTTCGCCGCGTTCGATCCATGCAACCAGTGGCTGCTCAAGATCGTCATCAACGAGTTCGGCTTCGCGTACATCGGGCTCGATCTACCCAATTCGGCCAAGGCGCAGATGGGTGGCGTCTGGGACGTCGCGCCCGCAGGCAAGTGGAACGAGTCCTACGAACGCAACTCCTGGGGTGGGCATGCTGCGGGCGTGGTCGACTTCGATCACGACGGCGTTACCATCGCGACATGGGGCAGCTTCCAGCGGGCGACGTGGTCGTTCGTGTTCACCTACTTCGACGAGGGCATCGCGCCGCTGAATCGCCGGTGGGCGAGCTCGGCTCTGGCTCCATCGGGCGTTCGGATCGACGAGCTGCGCGCCGACGTCGCTCGTCTGAACGGGGCGCGATGATCATCGGCGTCGACTACGCGAGCGTGGACGGCAACGTGCCTCCGAACTTCGCGAAGGCACGTGCGGCGGGTGCCAGCTTCATCGGGCTGCGCGCCGACTACGGCACGTACCACGATCCGACGTTTGCGCGTGATCGCGCCGCGATCCGTGCCGCCGGCTTGCCGCTCATGCCGTATCTGTTCCTGCGCTACGGCAAGACGGTGCCATCGCCCGAGGATCAGATCGGGGCACTCGTCGAGACGATCGGCAAGATCGATGAGGATGACTTCCCGCCCGCGCTCGACGTCGAGTTCCCGCAGGGCCTTCCAGCTACCGGGCTCACCGTCGCGCAAGCGATCGACTGGACCAAGCGTGCGTGGAGCTCGATTGTCAACGCGTTCGGTGTGTCGCCGATCATCTACACGAGCGCTCGCGTGTGGACCGAGGATCTCGCGAACACGATCGTCGAGGAGTTCGCCGACTCGATCCCGTGGCTCGCCAAGCCGTGGCCATGGCCGGTCAACTCGGCGGCGCAGATCGGCAACGCGGCTGCGCTGGCGTTCGCGAGCGGCAAGTACGACCCGACGGTGCCGCCGATCTGGCCGCTGCGCTCGTGGTGGTTTCACCAGTACCAAGGTGACGCGGTCGGGTTCCCCGGGTTCTCGTCCACCGTCGACATCTCGCGGATGTGGCCGATGCGGCTCGGCGAGGCTGGCCCGCGCGTCGCGTGGCTACAACGTCGGTGCCAGTGGCCGGTGACGAGCGTGTTCGATGATGACCTCGACACGAAGATCAAGGCGTTCCAGAAGCATTGTGGGCTCGCGGCCGACGGGATCGTCGGGCCCAAGACGCTCGCGCGGATCGCGTGGCTCCACCCGACGCGACCGTGATCATGTTCGCGGGCTTGAGGTCGCGGTGCCGCATACTTGCGACGTCGACTTGATCAACCCCATGAGATCGCACGAGATCGTTTGATCGAAACTCCGATCCGAGCGTAGGCTCTGGTCATGGCCGCAATCACGATCTCGAACGTCTACTCGGGCAAGAACCGGCTCCGCTACTTGCTCACCGCCGCGGGCGCCGGTCCCGACACCGGCACGATCACGACCACGGGCGCGGCGACGCCCGACATCGTGACCGACCTCGGCACCAACGGTGGCCAGCTCATGGCGATCGCGAAGGCGTTCACGAACGGCTACGGCTCGTTCGCGGCCGGCGCGCTCACGCAGGCGCAAGCGCGCGCGCTGTGGCTGTCCGACTTCACGACGAACAACCCGGGCGCGCCGAGTGGCAAGGGCAGCTCGGTCCCGACGGCGGTCTGCCTGCTCACCGGTCGCACGACCGGGCAGACGGCCCTGATCGTCGATGCGAACGTCGACGGTAGCGGCCACCCGACGCTCAACCTCACGATGACCGGCGGCGGCACGGCGTACCTCGACGTCGAGATCCCCGAGGCGATCGGCGCGTAAGCGTTCCACCTCGGACCTCGAACCAGGAGCACGCTCATGGCTATCACGGCATCTCTCGTCTTCGCGGGCCACAACAGCCTGCGCTACTTCATCACCGCGGACACCGGGCTCGGTGAGGGGGTGAACATCACCTCCAGCGGTGCGGCCACGCCCGACATCCAGACCGACTCGCTCGGTGGTGCGCTCAAGGCGATCTCCAAGGCCAACGCGAGCGGCTACGGCAAGCTCGCCGCGGGCAGCCAGTCGATCGCGAACACGCGCGCGCTGCTCCTCGGAGACAGCTCGGCGACGCTCGTCGGTGCCGGCAACAACCCGCCGTGCGCGATCTCGCGGATCGTCGGCGCCCGGACCGACTCCGACTTCATCGTCGACGCGAAGGTCGATGGCACGTACGCGCTCACGGTGACCGCGTGGGGCTCGCCGGGCTCGTGCTACCTCGACGTGTTCGTGCCCGGCGCGATCGGTACGTAGCGCGCGGCCGATGGCCCGCTACGTCGGCCAGTGCGATCGGGTCCGGCGCGGCAACGCCGACAACGAAGCGAAGTGGCAGGCGATGATGAGCTGCGCCGAACGGATCTCGTTCGACGAGCTCGTCGCGAGCGTAGACCTCTCGTCGATACTCGACGAAGGCGAGACCGCCGAGGCGTTCATCGCGGCCGCAAGCCTGTCGGATCCATCGACGGCGGCGTACCGCTCGTGGTGGGGCACCGAGCGGTGTTGGTTCCATGCTTATCCGGTTGACACCCCTCACAACTGTTAGTCATGGGCAACCGCCTTCCCAGATCACCTCGCGTGATCCCTTGCCGTTGACGCCAGGCTTCAGCGTCGCGAACGGACGAAACGGAAGCCACGTGGCGCCCTCGTTCTCGCAGACGATGACCTGACCGCGCCGCGACCGGCACCACGACGCGAGCCACGTGTAGTCGATGTCGTGCTCGACGTAGTAGGAGCCGGCCTTGTTGTTGTACGGCGGGTCGATGAACCACGTCGCGGGGATGCACGGCGCCCGCTCGAAGCTGCCCTCGATGCACTGCCAGTGACGGATCTGCTCGACCTGCGTTGCGATGCGTTCGCGAGTCGCCTCGGTCCAGCCCTCGAAATTACGGCCCATTGCCGCGAGTTTCTGCCGCCCGACGCTCAGAGACGCACGAGGGGAAACGGTGGCGGCGTTAAACCACCAGCCGATCAGGTTGCGCGCCGGGGCGGGCACCCACGACGGAAGCTCGTCGATGTGTGTCACGCCGATCGGGATGCGCCGGATCTCGGCGGCCGAAACCCGAATCAGGTAGCGCCACATCTCGGCCACGACCGGGTACTTCTCGACCAGGATCACCTTGCGATCCGGGTAACGAAGCGAGTAGCCCGCGGCACCCGCGAACGGCTCGATGATCGTGTCGTGTTGCGGCGCCGGGTAGCGCGGAGCAGCACGGAACTTGCCGCCGTAGTAGCGCCAGAACGGCTTGAGCGTGTTGCCAGGCTTACTCATGGTTTACGCGCTCCGTGGGTGACAACCGGATAAGCACGCTTCGTTCCTCCAGACCGCCGGGTTCGAGTTCATCTTCACCTAGCTAGGTCACGGTTCTTGGATGGATGGGCACCGCAGTGCGGTCATGGTGCGGGAAACGCGCGCTTGATCGCATCCTCGCAGGCGGCACAGCACTTCACGTGATCGGGGACCTGCGTGATCACCCCGAGCTCGCTCGCGTCGGTCGCGTTGCTGCACCACGCGATCGCCTCGACGTGGAGCCGTACGCGACCGGTGAACTTCACCACGCACGGTGGCAGCGTCTTGTTCGTCTGGAAAACGACCTTCACAGCGGCTGATCTCCTTCCGGGCGCTCGGTGCGGATCGCGCGGGCGACCCATCCGAACGCCTCTTCGAGATGCGTGAGCGCGAGTGACTGCTCGCGGCTCGTCGGCGTGTATTGGATGATCTCGTTCGCGAGCGTATCGAACGCACGCCCGAGATGATCCTTGCGGTCGTGCTGATCGGGCGTCGCCTGGAACGTGGCGACACTGACGAACGCGCGCGTGACTTGGGCTCGGAGTGCCTCGGGTGGAGCGTATTGCTTCATCGACTTCGACCGTAGCAGCCGAGGCTGACAGCGATCAGACCTCGGGGTCCGGGACACCTGGCCCGGCGAGCCCGAACCGGGCGACGGCTTCCTCGTAGGTCTCGGGAAGCATCTCCGCGGCCGAGGCTACGATCTGGTGCATCGCGCGCACCGCGAGCCGGCGCCCTTGCATGTAGCCCTCGTCGAATCGCGCCGCGATCGTCGGGGATCCAAGCTCGCGCAAGAGCAGCTCGCGCATCAACTCCGAGAGCCCGACGCCGAGCGCTTCGCAGTGCGCGAGCGCGGCGTGACGCAGCTCGTCGGGGAGACGGAAACAGATGTTTTTTCCGAGTGGCGTCGCCATCGCGTGTCAAGACCTTTTTCGGGTTTTCGGATCGATTCGGATCGCCGATCGGAACCGCGCGATCTCTGGTGGTCGACGCATGGCCACCGTATCCGAGTCACGTTTGACGCGTCAACTGTTCCAAAAACTCGGATAATTTCAATGACTTATGTGTTGGCATCCGAATCGAGCTTGACCCCGAACTGTGGCAACCGTTATACACCGATCCTGTAGCCAGGTTTTCACATATCCAAGTCAAATCCGAGTCGATCCAAGCATGTATCCGAGTAATTTCAAGTATTTAGCGAATCGCCCCGGATCGGCATGGCGTTTGGATAACTGACAACCGAACCCGAAAGGACCCACCCCATGGCCGACGACACCACTTCCGCGACCGATCTTCCCGCCCCCGCTGCCGAATCCGACCGGTTCGCGCTGCTTGACCTCGATCTCCCCGACGCGCCCGCGCCGCTCCCCGCATGGGCTGAGCGCGTGCTCACCGTGATCCGCGCGATCGTCGTCGGGCTCACCCTGGAGTCGGCGGATCTCGCGTTCGCCGCGCTCTCACGCGCCGTCGAGCCGGCCCGCGCCTACCCCGAGGGCCCGGGGCGCGCCGCGGTGCGGGACGCCATGCAAGCCAAGCTCGCCGAGATCAACGCGCTCCGGGCACGCCTGCGCCCGGCGCAGCCCGCGGCTACGCCCGCGCCGGTGGCCGCTCCGGTCGCCGTCGCACCGCCGGTGACGCAAGCGGCCGCGCCGCGGCCGGTGCACCACGCGCTGTGGGCCCGTGTCACCCCTACGGAGTGGGGCGCCCGTATCACTACCAACCTCGGGGTGCCGCTCGTCGGTGACGAGGTGATCGTGCACCGCGCCCGTGGTGCGGGCGTGTCTACCCGCTGGATCAGCGGCCCGGCGACGTCGAGCGGGGTCTACCCGGTCGCGGCGACGCGCATCACGATGCCCGCGCCAGTCGCCCCGGTCGCGGCGCAGGGCTCGGCGCCTGTCGTGGCGTCCGTGCCGGTCGCCTCGGTCGCGACGCCCGCGCTGGCTCCGCAGGCCGAGCAGACCTACACCCGGCGTGCCGGCGTCGAGGCGGATCTCGCCGACACGCTCGATGCGGCGAGCGCCGAGGGCATGCGCAACAGCGCGGCCGTCGCGGCGCAGGGCTCGGCGCGTGGCGTGCTGCTCACGCGCTCGTCGGCCGAGACCCGCGCGCTCCGCGCGACGCAGACCGAGACGCGGGCACAGGTGCAAGCGCTGCTCAACGAAAAGACCCTGATCGCGGGCGCCGTCGCCGCGGGCTCCATGCTGCAAGTGTCGTGGGCCGGTGGCGGACAGACCACGCTTGGCAAGGTCCGCGAGGCGCTCGCCGCGATCGGCCGCGAGCACGACGCGCCCGAGGCGCCGAGCGTGGTGCGCCACGCGGGCCGCGCCGTCGAGTCGCTCAAATCGCGCGAGTGGGACACCGCGCGGTTGCCCTCGAACGGGCTCCCCAACGGGATCAAGGCGCGTTGGCTCGTCGGCCGCAAGCTCACCGGCGCGAACGTTCGCGCTGGCGAGTCGTACGGCCACGCCGAGCTGATCGTGTCGCTCACCGAGGGTGGAGCGCTCACGTTCGACGGTGACGCCGTGCTCGCCGGGTCGGTCCGCTCGCACTTCGCCGCGGCGACGGCGCGCGAGACCCTCAAGTCCGAGGATCTCACCGCGTGGCTTGGCAAGAAACTCCGCGATCGGCACTACGCGGTCAAGCGCGGCGTGCACTTCTACGTGCCCGGTGGGCAAGCCGAGGCGGCGCGCGCGCTCTGCGAGGCGATCGCGAAGTTGTGGGGCGACCACGATCAGATCCCCGTCACCACTGGCCCGGATCTGCTCCGCGCGCTCACCCGTGGCCTAGCGGATGAGGTCGCGGCGATCGAGGAAGGGCTCACGAAGGACACCGCGCTCGCTGCCGAGCGGGCCGCGACCAAGGCGCGCGAGGAAGCCACCAAGCGCGGCGCGAGCCCCGAGGCGATCGAGGCGGATGCGCAGTTCGCCGCGCGCCGCGCGACCGTGTCGCCCGTCGTCGCCGCACGCATCATGCGCGAGCTGGCGACCGTCGCCGCGCGCGTCGACGGCTACGCGGTGGTGCTTGGTGAGGCTTCCACGGTCGCCGTGAAGGCTCTGATCCGCACGCTCCGGGATCGCGTCGAGCCGCTCTGTACCGACGGCGACATCCGGGCTTCCATGTTGGAGCTTGCCTAGTGTCGTGACGCAACGGCCCGCGCGCACGGGTTCAGCGCGCGGCGGTTGTAGTGGACCCACGACGGAGCTAGCGCCGTCGCGGGTCCATCGGAACCGACCACCCTTTCAAGGACACACTCCCATGCCCAAGCCCTTCAAGCTCGCAAGCGAGCCGCCGCGGATCCTGCGGATCAGCACCGCTCGCGTGTTCCTCAATCCCATGTCTGACGGCACGATCACGGCCGCGCTCGACGTCGAGCCGAGCGTCAACAACGCCGCGTGCACGTCGCGGCACGCCCTCCGTGACCTCGCGCTCGCGCTCCGCGGCATGGCCGATGAGATCGATCAGCTCGCGTCGGAGATCAAGTAGTCATGCCGACCACTTCCTACGCTCAGTTCCACGTCAACGAGACCGCGCGCGCCGCCCGCGCCGCGCACGCCCGCATGATGCGGGGCGACCTCGTGACGCTCCACGTCTACTACAAGCCGATGCGGATCGAGGCGTTCGCCGAGGGCGAGCTCCCCGTGGGCGAGGGTTGGATCCTCGCGTGGCCCGAGCGCGTGCCCGGCGATCGCGACGTCGACGGGCTCGTCGCGTGGTTCGCCGCGCGCACCGGCCGCGTCCCCTATCTCACGGAGGGCGCGTAGCCATGTGGGATCCCCGCCCCAAGTTCGACGAGCGCGACGCCGAGATCGTCGCCACGCGTGCCGCGACGCTCGCGGCCAACCCGATCAACGTCGGCGACTTCATCCGGTTCGCCGACGGGACCACGCGCCGGGTGTCATACATCTGGCCCGGTGACGACGATGCGCCGGGCTCGATCCAGACAAGCGCGGGCGGGTCGTACTACCTCGGTGACGGCTACGTGAGCTTCTCCGGCGCGCTCTTCATCGGGGTTCCGTTCGCGTCGCTCACCGACACCGGCGACACGTTCGACGGTGACGTGTGGATCTTCCATCACGATCACGCCTGCGCCCACAACGGAGTGCACACCACGATCAAGTTCCGCGTGTGGCACTGCAACCTCCCCGCCGAGCGCTGCTAGCGCTTGGAGCCACAACCAAGCAAAGGACACACCCCATGTCTCACCCCCGCCCCCTCACCGTCGACGAGTTCGCGCTCATCCTGATCGAGCGCTTCCAGAAGGATCTCAAGGCACAGGATGCGTACGTCGACGAGCACGCGCGCAAGCTCGGCCGCGTGACGCTGGAGTCGTTCATGGCCAACATGGCGGCCGAGCTGCACGGCCGCGGGTTCTCGCTCGAAGGGATCCCGCCGCTCGTCGACGCGATCCAGGCCGCGGGCAAGGCGCACACGATCCTCGTGCCGTCGCTCGATCACGACGCCATGATGCGCGAGAAGTTCGGCCACGAAGTCAGCGCCAACGGCCGCTTGGAGCGGCGCATCGTCGCCGCGCTCTGCGCCCACCTCGGCGCGCTCGGTTGGTCGCCGTTTATCGTCGACGACGGCGACCGCAAGACGCCCGTGCACGACACCAAGTCCGCGATGGAGCTTCTGTTCAACCTCGACGACGCGTGGCTCGGCTTCAACAAGGACGGCCGCGAGCACTACGTGCGGCTCGTGTTCGGTAACGGCGTGGGTGTGGTGAGCGACTGGACGTTCACGTCCGGTGACGTCGATGGCTTCAACGCCGCGCTCGACTCGTTCGAGTCGTCGGAGTTCGCGTAGCCATGGCGCCCAAGAAGCATCCCGCGACCGTCAAGCTCACTGATGACGAGGTCACCGAGATCGTGCGCGTGCTCGGCCGGTTCAAGGCCAAGGACATCGCGCCCGACGGCACGCTACGCGAGATCGCCGCGCTGGATCAGCCCGCGCTCGCACCGATCGTCGCTCGCAGCGAGGCGATCCTCGTCACGCGGCTCGCCGACACGCGTTCGCTCTACCTCCATGCACGTTCGGCGTGGAACACGAGCACGCACGGCGACGGCCCCTCGCGTGCGATGCGGCTCGCGGTTCACGACCGTGCGCGGCTGCTCGGACACACGCCGATGATCCAGATCGCCGGAGCGACGTTCCAGGCCGAGTGCCCGCAGTGCGGCGCAACCGGCTCGGCCTACGACGACTTCGCCGGCGCGATCTTCCACCTCAAGTGCGGCACCGCGGCTGACCTCGCCACCGCACTCCAGTAACCCACACCCACCAGAAGGACACACCCCATGTCGACCACCGAATCCCAGAGCACCAAGCCTCTGATCACCGATGACGAGCTGCGCGCGCTGTACCGCGCCGGCAAGAAGATCGATGCGCTCCGCGAGCTGCGCGCTCGTGATGGCAGCTCGCTCGCCGAGGCAAAGGGCTACCTCGATAGCATCATGACTGCCGACGACTTCGCCGCGTGGGAAGCCATGCAGGCCGCACGGCTGGCGCCCACTGAGCCCGTCGGGCTCAAGCTGGAGTGGGGTATGCCGCAGTCGCTGATCCCCGCGGGTGTTCAACTCGCATGGGGCGCCCGCGCGATCTACTCGCTGCACTCGTACGAGACCAAGCGTGATCGGCGCGGCAAGGTGATCCAGCGGGCCAGCACCGAGGCGATCATCGACCTCCTGCCCGATCGTCAGTCCGTGTCGGACATCCGGCCGGCGCCGCTGATCGACGAGCGCCGCGCGTTCGGCGACTGGATCAACAAGACCGCGATCCCCGCGCTCAAGAAGTGGTGCGTCAAGCAGTACGTCACTAGTGACAGCGAGGACAAGTTCGAGCTCACCGAGGGCCGCTACATGCTGATCGCATCGCCGCGAGGCTCGTGCGGCTACCTCTACATCACGGCATGGCTCGCGCCCGCGTCGGAGGACAAGTAACCATGCCCGTTGTCATGCCCTACGACTGGAACGAGCTAGTCACGCAGCCCGCACTCGCGATGATCGAGCGGCGCGTCATGGCCCGCGAGCCGATGCTGCTCGTCGGCCCTCCGGGATGCGGCAAGACGATGATCGCGCGTCGCATCACCACGATCATGCCGACCATGACCGAGCACGAGCGCGTGTGGATGCACGCCGAGCTGCTCGGAGTCGGGCTCGATCTCGGGTCCGATCTCGGGCGCCCATTCCGCGCGCCGCACCACACGATCAGCGAGGTCGCACTCGTCGGCAAGCCTGAGGGCACCGAGCTGATCTATGACGATCGCGGGCGCCCGACCGGGAACCGACGGTATCGTCCGTCAAGCGCGGGTGAGCTGCATCTCGCGCGGTTCGGCGTGCTGTTCCTCGATGAGCTGGCCGAGTTCTCGCGGCGCGCGATCGAGTCGGTCGCCTACAAGCTCAAGTGCTGGCCCGTCGAGATCCGGCCGCTCGTCGTGTGCGCATCGACGCCGTGCCCGTGTGGCTGGCTCGGTTCGACATCTCAGCACCGGGTGTGCGCGTGCACACCGCGCCAGATCGACGCGTACACCGAGCGCGTGCTGTGGATGACGGATCTGCTCGGGATCCCGGCGGGCTCGGGCATCGACATCGAAGCAGTGCCGGCGGCTGCTCTTCGTGACGCGGCCAAGCATGCCGAGTCGAGCATCGTCGTACGAGCTCGCGTCGAGGCTGCACAGAAGGCCGCGCAGGAGGTCGTCCATGTCTGATCGCATCCGTGGCGTGCTCAAGCGCGCCGGCTTCGCGGGCGAGCCCGTCGAGTTCGTGCTCGGCACAGGCACGATCGACGAGCTGCTCGGCGGTGATGTCGAGGTCGTGATCACGATCATCGGCGACGACGCGCGGCTTGTCTGCTACGCCGGTGGCGACGACATCGTCAACTTCGTCCGCCACGACGGCGCGATCGTGCTCGGCGACGTGCTGTGGCTCATGGAGAGCCACGACGGCGAGCCCGAGTCGATGTCCGAGGACACCGCGGCCAAGCTCGCGCAGAACATGACCGACCGGGCGCCATTCCCGGTCCGACAGGATCGCGCGTCGTGAGGCTACCCACCCACATCGTTCACCCGATCACGCCGAGCTGCTCGCACTACGGCCCGCCGCCGCCGCGCGAGAAGCATCATGGCCCGTACGCCGAGGCCGAGGCCAAGCGGTCGCGCTCGTTCGCTGGGTTCGAGGTCTGGACCGGCACCCCCGGCGCGCCGGGCAAGCCCACCAACATCAAGATCCAGGGGAAGCACTAGCCATGAAGCGTTACGCGGTTATGAAGTGCGACGAGGGCGGCACGCTGTTCCGCAACGACGGCACGCCGATCGATCACACGTGGGATGTCGTCGACCGCACCAAGATGCGCGACGACGGCTACCCGGAATCGGTGTCGAACCACGACACGCGCAAGGCCGCGCGCGAAGAAGCCGTGCGGCTCAACAACGTCGAGGACGACGCTGTCACCAGCAAGCAGGGAGTCATCTAGCCATGTACATCACGATCAACGTCGCCGACGAGCTGATCGCCAGCACGCTCGAAGGGGCGAAACCCGCATGGGCGATCGACTTCCGGTGGATCAACCGCAAGGCGTTCGAGTTCGCGGTCACCGACAGGAACGATCTGAAGGTCGAGCACATCGTGTACCGCGCGGCCGTCAACGCGGCGGTGAGCAAGCTCGTGCGCGAGTACGCCGCGTGGTTCATCGCGCTGCTCGATGAGAACACCGATGAGATCGCCGCGACGATGCTGCTCGAACTGGCGGTGTTCGGCGAGTTCAAGTACACGGAGCCCGAGTAGCGATCGCAACGCGCCGACGAGCGCATCGACGAGAGCCAAGAAGCCACGCCCGCGTAGGGCCACAGGGGTGTGTCCCCCTGCTCGGTTCGAGTTTCTTGGCTCCCTTCGCTGCACTCACCCCAACGAGAAAGGACGCACCCCCATGACAACCAAGCGCAAGCGCTACAGCGAATTTCCTGGCATCCACGAGTACCCGCCGCTCGTCGAGTGGCTGAACAAGGTCAACGGGCACTGTCTGTGGCAACGCATGCCACCGACTGAGGGCGCGGCCACCGTCGAGGCGTGGGCCGTGAACGGCCACGTGGTGATCATCGTCGTGTACGCCGACAAGCATGGCTGGTCGATCTACACCGAGCCGCAGACCAACAGCATCGCGGAGACGCTCGCCGATGTCGAGCTCCGCTGCGGGATCAAGCCGTCGGTGTCGTCTGGGTCGGTGGCATGATGTCGGCCGTCGAACTGGTCCCCGGTGTTCCCACGCTCGACGCCGAGCGCGTCGAGCATGACGATCGGCCCGCGGTTGGTACGTGGTGGTGGGTCCGCGCGAACAAGAAGACAGACGACGACGAGTGCGATCTCGGGCGCAAGTGGCTCGGGTGCATCATCGAGATCGGCTCGAACTATGTCGAGCTCCAAGGCGTGCGGTTTCACAAGCGCGTGTCGATCGATGATCTCCACGCGAAGTGTGAGCCATGTCCCGAGTACCAGACGTTCATCGACACCAAGCTCGACGAGCATCGAGGCAACGTTCGTCAGCTCATGGGCGAGATCAAGCGCGTGTGCGCGCAGCTCGGTGTGCCGATGCACCAAGCGCTCGCAGAAGCCGAGAGCGGCGCGCAGGCGCTCGCGGTGACGAGCGGCGTCGCTGACGCCAAGGCATATGGCGAGGCGCTCGCGCTCGCGAAGAAAGAGACGCTCCCCGAGCTGTTCAAGCTGGTGAAGGAGCAGCACGAGCATCTCGCGACGTGGATGAAGGCCGAGCTGATCCCGGCGAAGGCAGAGCTAGAACGCGCCAAGGGCGTCACCAAGATCATCGAGTCCAAGATCCACACCGTCGAGCTGTACGCGGGCCTGCAAGAGAAGCTCGTGCAGGTCAAGGAAGGCGAGGCCGCGCCCGTTGACACCAAGGTGCACTTGCTCCAACGCCGGTGCTACATGGACGAGGAATGCCTCGCCCGCTACGAAGCCGGCGGGATGGACTTCAAGGACATCGAGGCATTCGACAAGTGGATCTCGCGCGACGAGAACATGACGCGCATCTTGCCGCACGAGCGCTGCATCGTCGCGTTCCGCGTTCGTCGCAACGACAAGCGCTACGGTGGCGATACCGACACGCTCGCGAACTTCATCAAGTTCTGGAGCTACAACGAGCACAACAAGCAGACGTTCCTCTACATCCGCAACGGCCGGCAGTTGTGGCGGATGTCGACGTCGCTCAGCTTCGGCGCCGAGCTGTTCCCACGCCGTGAGGATTCTGATCTGCTCGCTGACGGGCGGCTTTACCGGTCGACCCACTCCAACCCAGTGCAGTTCATCTCGGGACGATGCTACGACTCGAAGGTCATCACGTATCACGAAGAACGCGCACGACTCGCCCGCGAGCTGTGGGAATGGAAGCGTCAAGGCAAGCCCGAGGGGCAGTGGATCATGCCGGGCGATGAACGCTCGACGTGGTCATCGGTAGACGGGAAATCGATCAAGGGCCGTCGCTACGGGCGGCCCGACGACTACCCGAGCGCCGATCACGAGAACTACGTGCTCGTCACGCCCGAGGACATCTATCACGACGATGCGATGCGCGAAGCGAAGGAAGAAGCCGCCGAACACAATCGGATCGCGGTGATCATCCAGGGCCTGCTCGATCGCTCGACGTGTCTGCACCCACACCCGCCGTGGAAGCTGTGGACCCCGGAAGGCTTCGAGCGCGCCATCGAGCTCGTCTACGACGCGTCGCTCGTGATCGCACCTGGTGAAGCACTCGATTGGGAGGCGTACCGTGCGCAGCTCAACAAGAGCCTACGGCCTGGTGCGGTCACAATCGGCCAGCGCGAGGCGTGGCGCGCCGAGATGGAAGAGACCCACGGCTCGGAGCGCAGCTATGACTGGCCAGCGCACGTCGGTCGTGGGCCCAAACACATCGACATCGTGGGGGACGTGCGTGGCGGCAAGCTACGCTACGACTTCATGCGCGAGCGCCGTCGCGCGAAGTGGGTGCCTGCCGATCGGCCTGGCTACATCAAGCGGTCCTACCCGGACATCCCGGTGCACTGGTGGTGCTCAAAGGAAGCGGTCGCGGAGTACGTGACGTGCATCGACGCGTACACGCCTGGTGACTTCCACCTCTTCTTCGATGACGTGCGCACGCGTGGGCTCTACCTCGAATGGGCGCCTATCCTGCTCGCGGCTGAGGACTATCACCACGAGCGGCGCACGGCGCCGTCGACACCGACCAACGACGAGGAGGTTGCCAGTGGCGACGACGAGTGAAGCCCTCGCGCAACGCTACGTGCATCCGCTCCGCGACAAGGACGCCGAGCTCCTGTGCGCGGATCTGATCTTCGCCGATCAGACCGACGACGCCCGCGAGCTGGCGGCGCAGATGCGCGACTCGTTCCTCAACGCCAAGTGGTGCACCGAGCCGATCTCGTTCCGCGACAGCGAGCGCATCCGTCACGAACGCGACGAGCGCTACAGCTACTGGCTCGGCATGTGGCACGCGCTGCTCAACGTTACCGCGGCGCGCGACGTTCGCCGTGAACACCGTCGTACCCGTCGTAACCATCGGAAGGCAGGCTAGAGATGCTCCAGATCATCACCGAACAGACCACCCTTGGGCAGCTCACGATCGAGCGCGCCAAGCTCGGGATCGAGTCGCTCACGATCACGGTTCGCCGTGACGGCTCGCGTCTCGCGACTGCACTCGACGCCGATCATCGTGCGTTCTACGGCCACGGCGTGACCGAGGCTGAGGCGATCAACGACGTGTTCGTCGAGGTCGCGATGCTCCAAGTCGAGGGCTCTCGATGAGAGCGCTCGTGGTTCTGCTCATGGCCGCAAGCTGCGGTGACAACCTCGTCGAGTCACCGGACGCTGGCCCGCTGCCGCTGTGCGCCGACGTCGGCTGCCTGCAACCCGACTGCACGCACGAGATCTGCGCCTGCATGCCGGCGCGCAACGTCGATCCGATCCCGTGCGACCCGAACGTACCGAGCTGTAGCTCGATCGGGTGCTCACCGCCGAGCTCGCCCGGCTCGTCGTGCTCGACCAAGACCGGGCTCTGTACCTGCCCTCATCCCGACGGAGCTAGCCCGCCGCTCACCTGTCAGAAGTAGACTGGATCCATCATGAACACCAAGAAAGCAAAACTGTTCGGCCGTGCGCTTGCCGGCACGATCCAAGGCTACGGGCAGTACGGACGCACCACCAAGGCAACGCTGTTCATCGGCCGCGAGGCTGGGCTCGAACACGGGCCGGTGCCTGAGGGGAAGGTGATCCCCAAGAACACGGTGATTGGCGCCGTGATGGGGCTGCGCACGATGCAGATCGGGCCGAGCGCGGGCGGTACGATCACCGCGACCGAGGGCTACTACAAGGGCTCGCGCGAGCCTGCACTCAAGGTCGATCTCTTCTTCGATGGCTCCGACGGCTCGATCAAGGCGTTCGAGCGCAACGTCAAGAAGCTCGCCGAGGAGGCCGCGAGTGCGCTCGCGCAGCGCGAGATCATCATCGAGTGGGCGATCCCCGGCAAGCACGCGGTGACCGCGAGCGCAACGCCCAAGGGCGCGCCGTCGCCAACCACCGCGGCGTTCTGCCCATGGATCCGAGAGCACTCGAAGTCGGCGCGGACCAATCCGCGCGATGTCTGCTATCGCAAGGGCCGCAAGTAGCTGTCAGCCTCACGAGGTAGAACAAGGGGCCATGCCGAAGGTGAAGATCAGCGATACCGCCCGCCGACAGGCGATCCGCCTGCTCGAACGGGCGCTCGACCTCCTGCTTGAAGGCGAGGAGTTCCCGGTGATCGTCGCCGCACGCGAGCTCAAGATCCCGTATGGCTCCCCAGCATGGGAGCTGGCCCACGCGGTTCGCATGATGCTGACCCGCGGCAAGATCTCCAAGCAGAACGACGTCACCCTCACCGCCGCGATCAAGCGGCTTCGGAAAGGCTGGTCTCCATCATGATCACCGCGAAGGAAGCCCGGGATCGAGCGAAGCTGGCAGAGCTCTGCACGACGCACATCCTGATCATCGATAGCCAGCTCGGCGTGCACGCCGACGCCGGCTGGCGCGGTCCGTATCGCTACGCGATGCCCGCCGGCAAAGGGCAGGCAGACATCGCCGAGACACTCGCCCGGCTGTACTCCGGGCGCGGCTTCGTCGCCACCGTAGACACCAAGAGCCAAGCATGCACGCTTGTGCTCGATCTCCCCAAGGAGCTGTGACCATGATCTCGATCCAAGACATCGCCGCCCGCGCCGAGCGCGCCAAGCTCACCCTCAATGCAGAGCGCGAGATCGACGCTGCACTCATGCAGCATGCGAACCTCGGATGGCCAACCGAGCTCCGGTGCCACACCGACCCGGCGCAGATGACGCTCGCGCAGGCGCTGCTCGCGCGGTACCGCGAGAGCTGGGGTGACCAAGTCACCCTCCAGACCAAGAGCTACCGCGAGTTCGAGGGTGGCGTCGAGGTCACCGATGTCGCGATCCTGATCTTCGATCTGCCGGGGCCCGCACAGGTCGACGTCCCGCAGGGCGAGCAAGTCGAGCCCGTGCCTGCGCCCGCGCCCGAGCCACCGACGTCCTATGGCTACCATTTCTTCGCCGAGATCAACGGCGGCCAGTGGCACCGCACCGAGACCATGGGCGAGCCTGGAGGCGAGCCCGTCAAGTGTTCGTGCGGGATCTCGAAACAGGACCCACGTGTGGTCAAGGTTCGTGATCACAGCGACGACTCGTGGGCGTTCTCGCCGCCGAGCGCGCGCGGCAAGTGCTTCGATGCTCTCCTCGCGAAGCTCGAAGCCGAGGCCGACGAGCCGGCCACGCCGCGCGCGCTCGATAGGACACCGATCCGACGGTTCGCGTTCCTGGTCGGCGACGAGAGGCACACGTCGGCGTTCGATAGCGCTGACGCTGCGTGGATCTTGAAGCTCGGCGGGTACAGGCCGGCCGAAGAGTACGAGTTGCTCGACGTCGTCTCGAATGCCCGCTACAGGCCGACCGATATCGTTCGAGCGCTCGAAGGCCGTCGGTTCGCTGCGCTCTACATGGGACCCTGCACGGCGGCGTGATGAGCCCACGCGATCGCACGTGCGTGGTGTTGCCAACGATCGAGGTGATCTTCATCGGCGAGCTGCACGATGGCCGTGTACTCGGACCGTGGGACCCCGAGCCCATCGATCATCCGAAACCGCGTTGGAAGCGCGCGTGGTCATGCGAATCGATGCGATGCAGGGCTCCAGAGGGCGTCACGTGCGTCTGCCGGGCCTACTCTGAGCCCATGGTGGGCTAGATCGGCTAAGTAGTTGAAATTATTAGATATTTAGGTACTTTGTACACATAACGCTTATTATCTGCCATCGTAGCGCTCGCATGACCCAAGCCCTCACCACTGTCGCATTCCACGCGTTCCGCGCCGCCGCGGAGCAACTGATCGATGCGAAACGATCCGAGAACACTCGGAAGGCGTACCGGCGAGACCTCGCTGCGTGGCTCGAATTCTGCGGCGGCTATGGCGTCGATCCGATCGCGCCCGCGCTCGGACAGGCCGCGTTGTGGCGCGATCAGATGCTCGCGCGCTCGCTCTCGAACGAGACGGTGCGCCGCCACCTTGCGTCGCTCGCGTCGCTGTATCGCGTCGCGCTCGCGCAGGGCGTAGTGCGATCCAACCCGTTTCACCCGGCCGTGCTCGGGTACCCACCCGCGAACACGCTCGGCAAGACCAAGCTCGTGACCGATGACGTCGCGCACGCGATGATCGCGCACGCCGAGATCAAGGGCCACACGCGCGACGTCGCGATCCTTCGGTTGTTCTACGACACGGGCCTGCGCCGCGAGTCGATCGCGACGATCAAGCGCTCCGACTACACACCCCCGCGGCTGCGCGTCGTGGTCAAGGGCGGTATCGAGAAAGAGTTGATGCTGCCTGAGGCCACGTGCGCCATGATCGATCGCTGGATCATCGAGCACCCGCTCGGTGCATACCTGTTCCCGTCGCGTGATGGTACAAGCCACATCTCGCTGAGGATGATCAACACGATCGTCTCCACGCACGGTGCCGCAGTCGGCGCGCCCGACGTGCACCCGCACTGCTTTCGCGCCGCGCTCGCGACCGCGGGCTACGACGCGGGCTTGCCCGAGTACGAGATCCAGGCCGCGCTCGGTCACAAGGATCCCAAGACCACGCGGCGCTACGACCGCGGTGCGCGCGGGCTCGACGCGACCGTGAAGATCGCCAACTTCCGAACCAAACGAGGCGTCTGAACATGCCCAAGCACAACCCGAAGCGGATCAACGCCGTGCTCGACGTGGTCCTCGACGCCATCACGAGCGGCCACGATTGGGGGCAGAACGATTCGCTCGCAGCACGCGTGCTCGACAACCTCGAAGCCGTCGATCACCTCGTCGCGCTGCATGACGCGGTAATCGCGTGGCGCGCTGCGAAGTGCTCGTCGCCCGGTCCACGGCTCTGCGAGCCCCGTGATGACACGTGCGACGGCGACAACCACCTCGAAACCTGTGCCGTCGAGCTCGCGCGCGAAGAGCTGCTCGCGGCCCACAACCGCTGTCTTGGAGGTTGATCGATGGGGACGAATTACTACCTGAACATCCCGGCGGCGCCGCCGTGCTCGGCATGCGGCCACAGCTCGATGCCCGAGATGAGGATCCACATCGGCAAGTCGAGCTCCGGCTGGATGTTCGCGCTGCACGTATACCCGACCGGAATCGAGGCCGATCCCTACGAGCGTCGCTATGACAGGAGCGCTCCGATCGATCCGAGCGTCGTGATCAATGGCCTCGCCGACTGGCATGCGCTGTTCGTGAAATATCCGCGCGCAATCGAGGATGAGTACGGTCGGAGCATCTCGTCCGAAGAGATGATCGACACGATCACGAAGCGCTCGCATCCGACCGGACTTCGGTGTCATGCACCGGAGCCGGGGCGCTGCCTCGGGCCCGGTGCGGGCACGTGGGACCTCCTCGTCGGATGGTTTTCATGAGAAAGCTCATGTACAACCCCGATCCGATGGCCGACAGCAACTTGCAGTCGGCCCTCAGCAACAACCATCCTGGCCCGAGCGCCGAGATCAAGCGCGTGCTCGCAGTCATCGAGGGCGAGCGCGACGGTGCTCACTGGCACTGGATCGTCGAGCTGGAGGACGGCACGTTCGCGTACCTCAATGGCTGGTGTGACTACACCGGCTGGGACTGCCATTCGGGCCTCGACGTGTTCGAGGAGCCGACGCTCGAAGCCGTGCTCCGTCAGGTGGGTGAGGCCGAGCGCGACGAGCTGACCTTGCAAGCGATGAGCATCAACCAATGAAGCATGCGCAAGCAATGAAGATCTCGTGCAGACACGACGGGAAGGCGCCAACTGTCGTCGAGGATGTGCAATCTCTACGCATCTTCATCGGTGGCACAGAATTCGAGATCCGCGCCGCGCATCCTGGCCACGTCACGGAAGGCGAAGCTGGGCTCACGATCCGCGGCGAGCAACCGCTCAGCAACACGATGCTTGTCGTGCCCGGCGCGACGAACATGATCCACATCCAATTCAAGAAGGTCTGACCATGAAGATCGAACAAGACGTGCTCGACGTGCTCTCGACGATGCGTTTCGAGGGCCCCAAGGCGTTCATCACCGCGGGACAGCTCGATCGCAAGCTGTACCAGCGGGTCAACACCGTGCTCGAAGCCTGCGGTGGCGAGTGGAAGCGTGGCGCCAAGGCGCACGTGTTCACCGACGGTGATGCGCAGGCCCACATCGAGCTGGCGATCAACACCGGCGAGATCACGACCGCGAAGGAGATGGGTTTCTTCGCGACGCCACACGAGCTCGCGGTGCAGCTCGTCGAGCTGGCCGGCGTGGAGCCCGGCGATCTCGTGCTCGAACCGAGCGCCGGCAACGGCCGGATCGTCGACGCGCTCGTCGACGTCGGCAACGTCAGCGTGATCGCCGTCGAGCTGGACCGCGGGCGCGGCGACGCGCTCAAGCTGTTCTGCTACAAGAGCGGCGCCCATGCGATGGTCGAGGTCGTC